>JANXVS010000297.1 GCA_025351555.1 Pseudomonadota bacterium
TCGGTCATCGCGAACGCCGAACGGATTTCGCCGGCGAGCAGAGGCTTCAGCCAGCGCTCTTTCTGTGCGGGCGAACCATATTGCGCAAGCACTTCCATATTGCCGCTGTCGGGCGCGTTGCAATTGTATACTTCCGGCGCGAGCATGGAGCGGCCCATGATTTCGGCCAGTGACGCGTAGTCGAGGTTGCTCAGGCCGCCGTGTTGCGCATCGGGAAGGAACAGATTCCACAATCCCGCCGCACGCGCCAGCGCCTTGAGCTTTTCCATCACTGGCGGGATCGTCCAGTGCTGGCCTGGTTGCTCCAGATGGGCGAAGTACTCCGCTTCGGCTGGCGCGATTGACTCGCGGTGGAAGGCGATCACGCGCTCGCGCAGATCGCGTGCTCGATCGGACAAAGGGAACAGGTCGGTCATCAGAACGATTCTCGCGGAAAGGTCGCTGTCAATAGTACGTTACGGACTCGCGCTCGGCGGGAGCAGACAGGTGCGGCAGCATATTCCAGATGTGCATCTGCCATTCGCTGCCGTCGTTGCGGAATTCGCTGACGGCGGTGTTGCGCAGCGCCAGGTTCAAGCTGACCGTGCGTTGCGCATCGCAACCGAGCGCAGCCTGCGCGCAGCGCGTGATCGGCCCGCCGGAGCTGACCACGAGAATCTTGCCGCGTGGCACTGCATCGAGCCGCGCGCGCGCGCGCGCCACGCGCGTGCCGAACGCATCCCAGGTTTCCGGCACGGCGCTATCCAGCTCGCCCGCCGCCCAGGCGTGCAGCGCCGCCGCAAGCAACCTGTGGATAGCGCGACGATCCGGAGTAGTGCGGGCCGCGACAAGCACAGGATCATCCGCATGCAGGTTCGCCCAGGCGCGAACGATGACTTCGTGATCGAACTCATTCCAGTCCGGATCCAGCGTGGCAGCTGGCAGTGGGCGACCGGCGACGGCGAACACTTGTTCGATGGGCGCCAGTGTCTGCGCGTGACGGCGCAAGGTGCCAGCCACGACATGGGCGAAACCAAGATCCGGATCCGCGACGAGCCACGCGGCAAGCAGTTGCGCTTGGTATTCGCCGCGTTCGGAAAGCACATCATAATTCGCGCTGCCGAAAGACGCCTGCGCATGTCGCATCAGCCATAGTCGCGAAGATCGGTTCGTTTCCTTCATGCGCGCTGCTCAATCAATTCAGTCAATTACGTAGTCCTGATTGAATTTGACCACGTAAGGTTGGATATGGCCGGGTGGCGTCACCTTGACTGTGAAAATATAGGCGCCGGAACCGCTCAGCTCAAATTCCCCAAGGTAGTCGATGTCGCCGTTTTCCTGGGTCTCGCGCACCTGGATCGGCGTGCGGTGGCCGCTCAGATCGGCCACCTCGGCGCTGACGGTGGCACCCACCATGTGCGCCTCGGTGCCGGCTTTCGATTGCACGGCGATGTTGAGCAGGCCGCGGCGATCGGAACGCTCGATGCCATAGTTTCTCGCTACTTCAGCTACCAGTTGATTTGTAGAAATTGCGCTGTAGTGGACAATGTAGTCGCCGAAATCCTGTGCCTGCGCACCCTGGCCGTGGCGCGGCAACAGCAGCAGGATCAGCAACAGCGCGATGGCGGCAATGAGCACGCCGACCTTGTGGGCTACACGCATGACGCACCTCCGCGATTCGCCGTTGAGGCGTTCGATATTACACCCGCCAGTGTCAAGACTTGCATCCGCGCAAACGTCATTCGCCAACACTTCAGTCAGGGCAACTGCTGTGCCAGATCGGCTAGCGGCGCCAGCACCAGCATGCGCACCAGGATCAGTGCGATCGAGGCGATCCAGCAGGAAAAATCCAGCCCGCCGATGGGCGGGATCACGCGCCGGAAGGGGCGCAAGACCGGGTCGGTGAATTGCGTCAGCAGACGGTAGTTCGGGTCGTAGCGCGTGGCCGGAATGAAGCTGAGCAGGCAATAAATCAGGATGGCGACAAGCTCGATCAGTACGATCCAGTCGAGCGCATCGACCAAGGCGCGTGCCAACAGCGCGGCGAAGCGGGTGCCCAGCCCGAACAACGAAACGAGCAGCAATGTTTCCAACGCCACCAGCAGCCAAGCGATCAGCAGCGAAGCCAGCTCGACCCGGCGCCAGCGCGGCACGAAACGGCGCAACGGGGTAACGACCGGGTTAGTCAGGTGGTATACAAAGCGGCAAATTGGTTGATTGAACGGCGCATTGATCGCGATCAACATTACCCGCAGCAGAAACACGACGATGAAGAATCCAAACAGAGTCTGGATCAGGAAAGTGCCGGCGTTGAGCAAATAGGGCATCGTGGAATCTCAATCATTCATCTTTTTTGCGTTCGTCCTTGATCGCAAGATCAAAAAGCGGCCATCCGTGGCCGCACTATTCAAATTGGGCGGACATTTCTTTGCCGCGTGCGGTGGCGGCGGCGATCGCGCGCGCCACAATCTGGCCCAAGTCGCTGGCGGCGAAACTCTCCAGCGCCGCCTGGGTGGTGCCGCCGGGCGAGGTCACGCGCTGGCGCAGTTCG
>JANXVS010000387.1 GCA_025351555.1 Pseudomonadota bacterium
GACACGTTGGCGTTGCGATGGTCGACCATCGACGCCAGCGTGGTCGACTTGCCGGAACCGGTGGAGCCGACCAGCAGGATCAGCCCGCGCTGCTCCATGATCAGTTCCTTGAATAGCACCGGCAGGCGCAGTTGCTCGATCGACGGGATGTCGCTCTTGATCGCGCGGATCACCATGCCGACTTCGCCGCGCTGTTTGAACACGTTGATGCGGAAGCGGCCGGCGTCCTTCACTGCGATCGCCAGATTCAGCTCCAGGTTGCGCTCGAACTGCGGCACCTGGCCTTCGTCCATCAGCGAATAGGCGATTTTCTTGACCATGCCGCCGGGCAAACCCGTGTTGCCCAGCGGATAAAGTTTGCCTTCGACCTTGATGTTGACCGGGGCGCCCGTGGTCAGGAACATGTCCGACGCGCCTTTCTCGGTCATCAATTTGAGAAAATAGCCGATATCCATACGTGCCTCTGCTGCTTGTCATGCGCCGCCGCAAATGACGGCGCGGTCCCGGAAATTTGAGATGCGAATTTCGGTTACGCTGTGGGCAGCCGGCCATTGCCTTGCGCGGCTGGCTTTCCCACAATAGCGTTACCGCTATTCCACCCCGTTTGCGACCCGGATGTTATGACACCAAATCGGCGAAAAATCCATCGAGCTTTCGTCATTGTGCTCGTCCTGTTGGCAGCTTGCACGCCGACCAAGCCGCCGCCGGTGGGGCTGGACGAAGCCGCGCGTGAGTTGGATGCGGCCCGCAATGCCGGGGCAGCGACCTATGCGCCGCTGGAGCTGCGCAACGCCGAGGAGCGTCTGAGCCAGGCCCGCGCGCGCATGGACAAGCGCGATTATTCCACGGCGCAGCAGTTGGCTGAGCAATCGCGCATCGACAGCGACCTGGCGGCGGTCAAGTCGCGCCTGGGCAAGGCCCGCGAGAAAGTCGAGACGCGTACCCGAGAGAACGCGCAGCTGCGGCAGGATTTGTCCAGCGGTAGCAGTACGGTACCTCCTGAAGGAGGCCAGCCATGAGCCGTCTACGCAATGCAGGCTTGTACGTAGCGCTCGCACTTGCCGCCGTTGCTGCCCACGCGGCCAAGCACGATCTGGATTACGAACGCCTGCGTGCCAGCCTGGACGGGCTGGCCGCCGATCCTGTGATCGGCTCGCTTGCCCCAGCCGAGCGCGCGTTGGCCGAGCAAGCGGTGCAAGCCTTGATTGCCGATACCTCAGGCGGCAAGCAGGGTCGCGCGCACAAGGTCTATATGGCCGAACGCCGCGTGGATATCGCCTACGCCGCGGCGCAGGCGGCCGATCAGGAACGCCAGTTCAACACGCTGGACCGCGAACACGACCATATCCTGCTCGAAGCCAGCCGGCGTGATGCCGAGCAGGCGCGTCTGGAGGCCGAAAAGCAGCGCATCCAGAGCCTGGCCCAGGCCGAGGAGAGCGACCGCCTGCGTGCCGAGGCCGACGCCGCGCGTGAACAGAGTGCGCAAGACGTCGAAAGCGCGCAGGCGCAGGCGGCGCAGACCCGGCGTCTGGCCGATGCGCAGGCCCGCGAATCCGAACTGGCACGCAAGGAAGCGCAGCTGGCCGAGGCCACCGCGGTCGACCTGCGAGCGCGCCTGCAGAACCTGCGCGCCACCCAAGGCGCCACAGGCATGCAGATGACGCTCGACGACATCGCTTTCGCGCCGGGCCAGGCCGCATTGCGGCCGGAGGCCAAGTCCAGCCTGGGCACGCTGGTGGCCTTCGTGAACAAGGATCCGTCCAAAGCCATCCGCATCGAAGGCCATACCGACAGCCGCGGCAACACCAATGCCAATCAAACACTGTCGCAGCGTCGCGCCGATGCGGTGCGTGATGCGCTGATTGCGGCCGGCGTTGCTGCTGCTCGCATCACCAGCGTGGGCTTGGGAGAAGGCCAAGCGGTCGACTCCAACGAGAGCGAGGAGGGACGCGCCAGAAACCGCCGGGTGGACGTGATTCTGGAGCATCGGACACAGTAGCGGCGAGCCGCGGACGGTGGCCGGGCGGACATTTTTACGCGTGCAGACAAGTACTTATAATCCGCCATCAGGCGTAATGAACGCATCCGTCCATGGAGCGTTGTCCGATCGGCATCCTTGCCTCACCCTCAGCCGGCCGCCGCCGGCTTCGACCAGTTGCACGGGCTGGGTCAAAGGAGTAGGGTCGAATCGTCGCGCAAGGCCATTCCGGCCGTCCCGCGGCACTATGTCGAACTCATGACCGCAGCTACCGCGAACAACGAAGCGCTCGTCTCACCAACCGGTGGGCGACGCGAGCGGTCGCCCTCAGCGGCTCGTTCGATTCATCCAGAATATTCCCTTTGGTTTTCGCGAACCGTGCCCGCCCTTGGCGGCGTGCGCGTTCGCTCCCGCGTGACTAATGCAGTGTGATTAAAGAGGAGGTCGGCTGATGTTCGAGAACCAGCAGAAAGACGTTGAAGTGCTGATAAAGAGCGATTCGGAATTCCGCAGCCTTTACCAGCGGCACCAGGAACTGGACAGCAAACTCCGCGATGCGGATCTGGGTGTGCTGCCGATGGACGACACCACCCTGCACAACATGAAGAAAGAGAAACTGCGCGCCAAAGACAAGCTCATTCATCTCTGGGAACGACACCACAGCTCTACCCACTGATTCGCGCCGCGCCGGCTCGTTCTTGAGCGACCCGCCGGCGTGCCGCGGCCGCAACCGATAGCGGCCTTCATGTATCATTACACCCCGAAACGTGTCCGACGCAGCGCGTCGTGAACACTCACGAATTCTGAAAGACAGCCGTCGGGCCCGGCCCGAACGCCGGGGTAGCGCATGACGATCCACCAAAGCGTGCTTGAGCTGATCGGCGATACACCGATCGTCAAGGCACAGCGTCTGAATTGTGGCAATTGCGAACTTTTCCTCAAGCTGGAGAACGCTAATCCTGGCGGCTCGATCAAGGATCGCATCGGCCTGTCGATGATCGCGGGCGCCGAGCGCGCAGGCAAGATCAAGCCCGGCGACACCCTGGTCGAAGGCACCGCCGGCAACACCGGCATCGGTCTGGCCTTGGTCGCGCAGCAGAAGGGCTATCGGCTGATTCTCGTCGTGCCGGACAAGATGAGCCGCGAGAAGATCTTCAACCTCAAGGCGATGGGCGCCGAAGTCGTGCTGACGCGCTCGGATGTGGCCAAGGGCCATCCGCAGTATTACCAGGATCTGGCCGCACAGATTGCGCGCGATACACCGGGTGCGTACTTCATCAACCAGTTCGGCAATCCGGACAATCCAAGCGCGCATGAGCACGGCACCGGCCCGGAAATCCTGCGCCAGATGGACGGCAAAATCGACGCCATCGTATTCGGCTGCGGTTCGTCCGGCACGATGACGGGCTTGTCGCGTTACTTTGCCAAGGCCGCGCCAGATGTCGAATTGATTCTCGCCGATCCGGTCGGTTCGATCCTGACGCAGTACATTAACGAAGGTACCCTGTCGACCAAGTCGGCGTCATGGATGGTCGAAGGCATCGGCGAAGATTTCCTGCCGAGCATCTCTGATTTTTCGCGGGTAAAAAAGGCCTACGCGATCAGCGACAAGGAAAGTTTCCTCGCCGGCCGCGAGCTGCTCGAAAAAGAAGGCATCCTCGGCGGCTCCTCGACTGG
>JANXVS010000423.1 GCA_025351555.1 Pseudomonadota bacterium
CCGAACCGTCAGCATGCAGACTGACAACCACATGGTCGCAATAGCCCGCGAGTGCTTCGTCGATGGCGTTGTCAACGACTTCAAACACCATGTGATGCAAGCCGGTGCCGTCGTCGGTGTCGCCGATGTACATGCCCGGGCGTTTGCGCACCGCATCCAGGCCCTTGAGGACCTTGATGTTGCTGGCGTCGTATTGATCAGTGGCTGCTTTTGAGTTGGTCATCGGGTCACAGAGTCGGTTTTCTTGGGCTTACGAAGCGCCAATGGGCGAGCGCCAGGGAATGGAAAGGCGATCGCTGATTATAGCAAGGAGCGCATGCTGCCATGTTCCACATGGAACAGGCACGTTGGGGTATCCATCGCGCGCAGACACGCCGGAATCTCGATGGCAGATATCAAAACCTGTGCCCCGCAAGACGACAAGGTATCCACAACCAAGCGCTGATGGGCGTCATCGAGTTCAGAGGACAAATCGTCCAGGGCGATGACCGGCCATTCGCCGCGGGAATCGGCAAACAGCTGCGCCTGCGCCAGCACGCACGCGAGCGCGCACAACTTTTCCTGACCGCGTGAAAGATGCTCGCGCAAGGGCGCCTGGGCGAAGGCAATACTCCAATCCGCCCGCTGGGGTCCGCGGCCGGTGTAGCCACGAGATCGATCCAGCGTGCGCGTTTCCAGCAGTGCCTCTTCCAGTGAAGTTTCTTCAGACCAGCCTTGTCCATATCGGGTGGTGGTCTGGCCGAGTTCGGGCAGGTAAATCGTCAGCGCTGCGGTCAATGCGCGGGAATAGTGTTGGAAATATGCCCTGCGCATTGTGGCTAAGGTTTCCCCCGCATGCGCCAGTTCGATATCCCAACTGTCCAGCTCGGCATCGCTCTGACCTTGTTTCAACAACGCGTTACGTTGATGCAAGGCACGCCGAAAGGCGCGCGCGGTGGCCATGAAATCTGGTTCCACGTGAAACACGCCCCAATCCAGGAAGCGCCGGCGCTCATCGCTGCCGCCTGAAATCAGCGCGTGGGTACCCGGCTCGAAACAAACCTGCGCGTATTCCCTGAGCATGTGACCGAGGCTGGCTGCATCGTCGCTGTTGATTCTCGCCGCCCAGCCATTCGCGTCGCGGGACAAGCCGACCTGCACGGGGCCGCTTTGCCGTTCGATGCGGGCGAACACGTTGAATTGGTCCGCGCCGCGGCGGATCAGGGTGTTGGCTGGTCCGCTACGGAAGCTCTGCGCATGCGAGAGCAGATATGCGCCTTCCAGAATACTGGTCTTGCCCGCCCCATTTGGACCCACGAACAGATTGATTCCGGGCGCCAGTTGCAGATCCAGCGAGGAGATATTGCGCAGGTTTTCCAGCCGCAACTCGATCAGTCGCACAAGAAACCTTTACGCGAAATCTTGCGCGGGAGAGACCCGCGCCTAGGGTCATTCCCGGTCAAAGCCGCAGTGGCATAATCACGTGCCGGGATTGTTCGCTATCCGGCGAGCGCAGCAGGCAGCTGGAATTGCCATCGCGCAAGCACAGCAACACCTCGTCGCTACGCAGCACGTTCAGGGCGTCCAGCAGGTAGTTGACGTTGAAGCCAACGCTCAAGTCACTGGTGCCGGTCTTGGCTTCGAGCTCCTCGACCGCTTCTTCCTGCTCGGGGTTATGCGCCACGATGCGCAGCTTGTTCGGGCTGACTTCGAGTTTTACGCCACGGTATTTCTCGTTGGACAGGATCGCGGCGCGTTGCAGCGCGCCCCGCAGGGCCTCGCGGGAAATGCGCACTTCCTTGTCGGCGCCGATCGGGATCACCGCTTCGTAGTCCGGAAAACGGCCGTCAATCAGCTTGGAGGTAAAGACCACGTCGTTGCGGCGTACACGCAGATGGTTACGCCCAAACTCCAACTCGACATTGCCCTCACCGGATTCAAACAGGCCTTGTAGTTCCAGCACACCCTTGCGCGGGATGATGATCTGCCGTTGCGTTGCCCCGCCCGATGTCAGTGCGGTTTCGGCCAAGGCGAGGCGATGTCCGTCGGTCGCCACGCAGCGCAGCACGTGTTCGCGCAGGTCCAGCAGCAGACCGTTGAGGTAGTAGCGCACGTCCTGATGCGCCATCGCGAACGCGGTCCGATCCATCAAATCCTTGAGTGTGGCTTCGGGGAGTCCGGCGCGCTCGATCAGCTCCAGGTTGTCGATGATCGGAAATTCGGTCGCTGCCAACGTCGCCAAGGTGAACCGGCTGCGACCGGAGCTGACCGTGACACGTTCCCCGCTTAGCTTGAAATCGACCTTGCTGCCATCGGGCAGTGCGCGGCAGATGTCGAACAGCTTGCGCGCGGGAATGGTGACTTCGCCGGGCTTGATGTCCTGCGCTTCGGCGCTGGCGGACATCTCAACTTCGAGGTCGGTTCCGGTGAAGGTGACTTTTCCTGGTGTAGCGACAACCAGCAAGTTGGATAAAACCGGCAAGGTTTGCCGACGCTCCACAACCCCGATGACTTGCTGCAAAGGCTTGAGCAGGACTTCGCGCTGGATACTGAATTGCATGGATGCGGGTTCCGTCGGCAGATGATTGTTTTGTTAGTAAATAAAACAAGAGCAACAGCTGTTGTTCTCGGTGAATATCCGGATAAGTCTATTTATTAATTAAGTATCAAGAACATAGATACTTTTCCCCACGCCCATCTTGCAAATATTTCCTGTGTCTGGCTTGTGGGTAACTTTACCGTGAACTCTTCTCCACAGCTTACCCACAGCTCATTCTACCCTGTCAATTCGCGCAACAGTTTTTCCCAATCCTGGCGCAGTTTGCCATCGATCAAGCACAAGTCGCGTATCGTACGGCATGCATGCAGCACGGTGGTATGGTCCCTGCCGCCAAAGGCTTTGCCAATCTCCGGCAAACTGTGCTCGGTCAGTTCCTTGGCCAAGGCCATTGCCATCTGCCGCGGCCGTGCCAGCGAGCGGCTGCGATTCATCGACAACAGATTTGACAGAGTCAACTGGTAATAGTCTGCCACTGTTTTCTGGATATTCGAAAGCGTGATCGACTGGCTGTGCACGGTGAGCAGATCGCGCAAGGTTTCCTGGGCGAAATCCTCGGTGATTGGCTGGCCCAGAAAATTTGCCCGCGCCGCGAGCGTATTCAACGCACCTTCCAGATCGCGCACATTCGAGCGCATGCGCTTGGCGACGAGAAAGGCCACGCTTTCCGGAATGTCCAGGCCACGCGCCGCCGCCTTGCTCAAAAGAATGGCCGCGCGTGTCTCGAAATCCGGCGGGTCGATGGCGACCGAAAGTCCCCAGCCCAAGCGCGATTTCAGGCGCGGCTCAAGATTATCCACTTCCTTGGGGTAGCGATCGCAGGTCAGGATGATCTGTTGTTTGCCTTCAAACAAGGCGTTGAAGGTATGGAAGAATTCTTCCTGGGTCGTGTTCTTGCCGGCAAAGAATTGAATATCGTCGATCAGCAGCGCATCGACGTCGCGGAAGCGCCGCTTGAAATCGTCCATACGCTTGGTGCGCAAGGCGTCGATCATCGCGCTGACGAACTGTTCCGAGCGCAAATACATCACCTTCGTCGCCGGATTGTTCGCGCGGATCAGGTTGCCTGCAGCATGCATCAGATGGGTCTTGCCCAGACCCGTGCCGCCATACAGCAGCAAGGGGTTGTAGGCGCGACCGGGATTGTTTGCCACTTGAATCGCCGCGGCCTTGCCCAGCTGGTTGGACTTGCCTTCGACAAATGAATCGAAGGTGTAATGCGGATCCAGATTGTGCTCGAATTCCTGCGCTTCGGCAGCTGCGGCCTTGTGATTGGGCCGGTCGGAGCGACGGTTGTTCAGGGTGCCCACTTCCATACGCAGCCGCAGCGGTGTGCCGTTCAGATGATTGAGCACGGCGCCAATGCGCGGCAGAAATTCCGCGCGCACGAAGTCCAGGGTGTACCCGTTCGGCGCGAGCAGGCGCAGCCCTTCGGTGTCCTCGACCGCCTGCAAAGGCTTGAGGTACGTGTGCATGTCCTCGACGCTGAGTTCGCTCTCAAGGCGCTCAAGGCAGCGTCGCCACAGTTCGCTCATTGTGCGCCGATCCTTGCGGCTGACAGTCTTGTACGGAGGCGCAGTCTAACCCCAGCAGCAGGGTACACCAAGCGCAAAAATATTGACAAAAGTACACTCCGACCAATATCCTTGAAAGTCTTTTTCACCCTTCTTTCGAGACCGTCTCATGAAACGCACCTTTCAACCCGGCAACCTCAAGCACGCCCGCACCCACGGATTTCGTGCGCGCATGAAAACCCGTGGCGGTCGCGCGGTGCTCAATGCACGGCGCGCGAAAGGGCGCAAGCATCTCATCCCGTAAGCGTTCGCCGTGACGGCAGCGTTAAGCCTGCCGCGCACTGCGCGCCTGCTGCGACCCGGCGATTTCACCGCGCTGCGCGTTCAGTCCAAGCGCGCCTCCAGCCGTTGTTTGCTAGCCGAGTATCGCCCCACCGCGCAAGCCAGTGCGCGGCTGGGGATGGCAGTCTCGCGCCGGGTATCCAAACTCGCCGTAGTGCGCAATCGCATCCGGCGGGTCATCCGCGAAAGTTTTCGTCTGCATCGCGCCAACCTGCCGTGCATGGATATCCTCGTGATCGCCCGCACGCTCGCAGCCGAACAGACGAACGCCTGCCTGCGCGAAGAGCTCGAATCGCTCTGGTCCCGGCTTGCGGCATTGAAGCAAACCGATCCGCCCGGCACAATGCGCGCCGATTAGTGATTCCTTCCGCCATGCCGTCCGGCGCAGAAAGCCGAACACGCACCTGGCGATTCGTATAGCAATCCCATCGCGCGCGCGGCCTTGGCTTTGAACCGTGCAGCGCGAACCAACGGCAACCTAGCCCATGTCCAGTACCCGCTCGTTCCTGCTCGCTGCTTTTGCCATGGTCGGATTCTTGCTGTGGCAAGCTTGGCAGCAGGATTACGCACCCAAGACCGTGCCGTCGCCTGAGGTCATATCAGATACGAATGTCGCTCCAAGTACGCCGGGCGCGATCACCAGTCCTGCTGTTGGACCGGCGCCCAGCACGAGTGCGGATATACCCAAACCAGCTGGCACGCCAGCGCCAGTAGCTACCCCCACTGCCGCAGAGCCAGCCACTCCGGTCGCCACGCTGATCCAGATTCAAACCGATGTCTTGCGCTTGGCCATCGACACCCGCGGCGGCGCCATCGTGCAGGCCGATCTGCTGGCCTATCCGCTTGCGCCTGAAAACAAGACGCAACCGATGCGCTTGCTGGACGATGCCTCGGCATCGTATTTCGTTGCCCAGACCGGGCTGGTAAGTCCGACGTCACCGGCGCCGGATCATCGTGCAGTCTTCGCCGCGGAAAAAACGTCTTACACGCTTGCGCCCGGCACCGACACGCTCGAAGTGCCGCTCACCTGGCAGGATGCATCCGGGCTAAAAGTGCGCAAAGTATACGTTTTCAAGCGCGGCAGTTATCTGATCGACGCCCGCGAGGAAATCGGCAACAGCACAACGGCAGCGTGGAGCGGCAACGAATACCGCCAGCTGCAGCGCGTGCCGCCGGTCATCGCCGGTAGCGGTTTCGCGTTCAACAACCCGGAAAAATATGCCTACGCGGGAGCGGCGTCATACAGCCCGCAAGACAAGTTCGAGAAGCTGCCGTTCGACAAATTCGCGAGCACGCCACTCAAGCGCGAAGCCAGCGGTGGCTGGGTGGCGATGTTGCAGCACTATTTTTTCGCCGCCTGGATTCCCGCCGCCGCCGAAACCGACAGCTACACCACCGAGATCGTTACCAACACCGGCACGCCGCGTTACTTGATCCGCAGCGTGTCGCCGCTGGTGACGGTCGCACCGGGTCAGACCCAGGCGATCGCTTCGCATCTGTATATCGGCCCGACCCTGGACAGTCAGCTCGACGCGATCGAGCAAGCCAACATCGCCCACGGACTGAGCCTGACCGCCGACTACGGCAAGCTGACCTTCATCGCCGAGCCGCTGCACTGGATCCTGGTCAAGATTTACACGTTGGTCGGCAATTGGGGTCTGGCGATCATCGTGCTGGTTTTGCTGATCAAGCTGGCGATGTTCAAGCTCAGCGAAGCGCAATTCCGTTCCATGGCGAAGATGAAACGTCTGCAGCCGCGCATGGAGGCGCTGAAAGAACGCTACGGCGACGACAAGCAAAAGCTCAGCGCCGCGACAATGGAATTGTATCAAAAGGAAAAAATAAACCCGCTCGGCGGTTGCCTGCCGACCTTGATCCAGATTCCGGTATTTTTCGCCCTCTACTACGTGCTGCTGGAAAGCGTCGAGCTGCGTCAGGCGCCGTTCTTCGGCTGGATCCATAACTTGTCCGCGCCGGACCCGTACTTCATCTTGCCGATCCTGAACGCGGCGATCATGGGCGCGACCACGTGGCTGTCGCCGGCCAGTCCCGGCATGGATCCGACCCAGGCGAAAATGATGAAGGTGATGCCGCTGATGTTCGCGGTGCTGTTCCTGTTCTTCCCGGCTGGTCTCGTGCTGTATTACACCGTCAACGGCGGTCTGTCGCTGTTGCAGCAGTGGCTGATCACCAAACGCATGCAGCCAGCGGAGAAGGCCCGCTGATGGCATGAGCGGATCAGGTGGAATGGTTCCCGGCGATACCATCGCCGCTATCGCTACGCCATCCGGTGCAGGCGGCGTCGGCGTGGTGCGGATATCGGGGCCAAAGGCTCGCGCGATTGCGCAAGCACTGATCGGAAAGTTGCCGCGCCCGCGCGTTTTCCAGTTTTCCACTTTTAGCGATGGCGACGGTGCAGCACTCGATCGCGGCCTCGCCGTAATCTTTACCGCACCGAGTTCGTTTACCGGCGAGGACGTGCTAGAACTGCACGCGCACGGCAGTCCGGTCGTATTGAACCTGTTGTTGCGGCGCGTCTATGCACTTGGTGCGCGACCGGCACGTCCCGGTGAATTTTCCGAACGCGCCTTCCTCAACGGCAAGCTCGATCTGGTGCAGGCAGAAGCGGTTGCCGATCTTGTCGCGGCGGGTTCGGAAGCGGCCGCGCGCGCCGCGCTGCGCAGCCTGGAAGGCGCGTTTTCGGCACAAGTGCACAAGTTACTTGATGCACTTGTGCACTTGCGCGCTTGGCTCGAAGCGGCGCTGGATTTTCCCGAAGATGAAATCGATTTCCTGAGCGCGCCCCAACTCGCCGTCGGACTCGCAGACGTGCGCACGCAACTGGCTGATTTGCTCACCGCCACCCGTCGTGGCGTCGTCCTGCGTGAAGGTCTGCATGTCGTCATCGTCGGCCGGCCGAACGCGGGCAAGTCCAGCCTGCTTAATCAACTCCTCGGCCACGACCGCGCCATTGTTTCGCCGATTGCCGGGACGACGCGCGACACCATCGAGGAAACCGCCAACATTCGTGGCCTGCCGGTCATCTTCGTGGAC
>JANXVS010000486.1 GCA_025351555.1 Pseudomonadota bacterium
CTTCACCTTGCCGCTGGCGATCAAGTTCTTTCTTGGCTCGGCGTTTCTGATTGCGCTGGCGGTCGGTACCGCCATCATCGTCACCTACATCGAAGGCGGTCGCATTGCGCAGCGTGCCGTTGATAGCGCGCTGGCGACCAGCGGTGCGGTGCAGAAGGAATTCGAGCAAAGTCGCTTGGAAGAATTGCAGCTGAAGGTGCAATTGATCGCCGCCGATCCGAGTACGGCCAAGTATGTTTCGCAGGCCGGTGGCGCCAGCAGCAACCTGCCGGGCCTGAGCGAAACCGCGGAGTCCGATACCAAGTCGATCCCGGATTTGCTCAAGGAGCGCCAAAGCCAATATGGTTTTGATCTGGGTATCGTGCTCGACTCCAAGGGTATCGTGCTGGGACGCAGCGACCAGACCGAGGCATTCAAGGAATCCCTGGCCGAGGATGCGCTGGTAAAGCCCGCGATCGAGAAGGCTTCACCCTTCAGCGGCTACTGGCGTCAGGGCAACAAGCTTTACCAAGCCGCGATCATGCCGTTGACGCAGGATCAGGATCTGGTCGGCTTCCTGCTGGTGGCGCGCAGCGTCAACGATGAATTGAGTCGTCAGGTGGCCAAGGTCAGTGGCGCACAGATCGCGTTCTGGTTGCCGGCCGGCAAGCAGCTGCAGCTGGTCGCCAGTTCGCTGGATGAAGCCGGCGGCAAGGCCTTGCAGGAAGCCATGATCGCGCAAACGCCCGATGTGGTCGCGGCGGTGGCGGCCGGGCACGGCATCGCGCGCGTGCCGCTGCGTTTTGCCGGACAGGAATGGAGCGCGCAACTGGTGCCGACCGCGAGCGAAGGCGAGGGTAGTCTGGGCGCCGTGCTTGCGCTGACCTCGACCGACAAGATTGCCGCGAGCTACCGCGATATTCTCAATTGGGTCGTGATCGGCGGCCTGCTGTCGATGGTGGTCGCGCTGCTGCTGTCGTATCTGCTGGCCAAGGGCATCTTGCGCCCGGTGCGGAAAATGGCGCTGGCCGCCGAACAGGCCGCAGCGGGCAATTACAAGACGCAGATCGGCCTTACCGGCAGCGACGAGTTCGCGCGACTGTCGCGCGCATTCGATTCGCTGCTGTCGGATCTGCGCGAGAAAAGCGATATCGAGGGTTACGTCGGCAACCTCTCGCGATTCCTGCCGGATCCCGCGCGCGAGCAGGTACAGCCGTCGCCGTCGCGGCCGCAGATTGCGCTGCCCACGCCCCAGCCGGCGCGGCGCGAAACCTTGAGTTTGCTCGGTATCGAATTCCGCGATCTGATACTAGCGGATGAAGCGCCGGAACTGGCGCTGGCCCGCTTCGGTCGCGTCGCAGCGACGGTGGATGCCGCAGCACGCAGCGCCGGGGCGAGTGTCTGCCAGGTTTCCGGATCACGTTTCGTTCTCGGCTTCGCTGGTGATCAGCGTTGGGCATCGGCGCTGCGGGCGCTGGCGTGGATGCGCGAACAGGTTCATGCCGATGGTTTCGCATCGCCCGCAGCGGCCCTGGTTTCCGGCGTGCTGGTGCGCGGCGGCGTGCAGGCCGGTGACGGCATCCGCGAAGCCTTGCTGGGAACGGCGATGCTGCATCTTGACCGGCTGTTGCCTGAAGCCACGGCCGGGCAAGCCCTGCTCACACGCCAAAGTGGCGAGGAAATCAAGGCGACGATGGGCGAAAGCCGGCTGACGGTGGCGACGGGTGCGGCGAGCGGCAAACGCTTCTATGCCTTGTCCGAAACCGCGCTGGCTGACCTGCCCGCGCCGTCAGCGCCGGTCGCGCCTGCCATCGCCGATAGCGAGGCGCCCACTGTGATACCGAGCAGCGTGACCCCGAGCATGGCGGCAGCGGCCGAGAAGACGCCGCTGCGCATGACTAGTCGCACGCTCGCGCTGGATGCCGGCAGCATCTTCGGCGGCCGCTACCGGATTCTTTCGGAACTGGGTTCCGGCGGCATGGGCGTGGTCTACAAGGCACATGATCTGGATCTGGACGATGTGGTCGCGCTGAAGATGCTCAAACCTGCTGCCTTGGTCGACAGCGAACATCTGGATAGGCTCAAGAGCGAGATCAAGCTGGCGCGCAAGATTACACACCCGAATGTGTTGCGCACGTTCGACTTCGGCGAGGTCGAGGGGCATCCGTATATTTCGATGGAATATGTGCGCGGACTGACTTTGCGCTATCTGCTCAATGAAACCCAGCGCATTCCCTATTCGGCCGGACTGCGCATCGCGCGCCAGCTATGCGCGGGGCTGGCCGCGGCGCATGAGGTTGGTGTCCTGCATCGCGACATCAAGCCGGAAAACCTGATCCTGGAACAGACCGGCAACGCCAAGCTGATGGATTTCGGCATCGCCCGGCCGATTCGCCGTGCCGAGCCGGGACACACGCAGCCCGGCACATTCCTGGGTACGCCAAACTATTCACCGCCCGAGCAATTGGCCGGCGACGACCTGGATCAGCGCGCCGATATCTATTCCAGCGGTGTGCTGATGTGCGAGATGTTCTGCGGCAGATTGCCATTCAGCGGCAGCAACACGATGGAGATTTATCTGGCCCAGATGCAGCAGGCCCCGATCAAACCGTCCGAGCACTGGTCGGAGATTCCGCCCATGCTTGAAGCGATCATCCTGCGCTGCCTGCAACGGCGTCCAGAAGATCGGTATTCATCAGCGATCGATTTGACCCAAGCACTTGCGCAACTTAGGGCTTGATTTTTCATAAAGTTGTGGCGCATTCTTGAAGCAAGTTCGCGAGGTGGCGCGTGGTTGCATTGGGGGATGTCCTTGCTTAAGTTCTACTGGATTGCGTTGTTTTGTGCGGCCGCGAGCAGCAGTGTGCTCGCTGCCGCGAACGATCCGCTGACGGTGCCGCCGGACGAAACCGCGGCCTCGTCGTGGTCGTGGTTTGGCGATGCCATGCTGCGCGAAGATCACGTCACCGGCATTCCACGCGCGGACAGTTCGCTGCAGCGCACGCTTGGGCGCGCACGTCTCGGCGTGAATTACGATCCGATCCCAGCCCTGGAATTTGGCGCCGCGCTCAAGCTCGCCGCGTCGAGTGATGACAACTCCCAGGATCGCAGGAACAATTACAACGAACGCAGCAACGACGTCGCCCTGGATCAGTTGTTCGTACGCTGGCATCTGACGGAAAACACTTCGCTGCTCGCAGGAAAATCCACGTTCCCGCTGGAACTGTCACCGCTCGTGTGGGATCAGGATTTGCGGCCCATCGGCATCAGCGGCCAGACCTCGTTTGTGCCGGCCGAGCTGGATCGAATCGGGCTAGTCGCAGGTTATTTCACCGGCAACCTGCCCTATGGCGACGATTCGCGCATCGGCGCGGTACAGGCATCCTATCGCTGGCACGAGGGCGCACCGACCAGTGCGAGTGTACTTTTGTCGTATCTGGATTTCTCCAGCCTGCGGCAGCTGACCCTGCAAGGGTTGGCGCGCACCAATCGCCATGTTGGCAGCCAGCTCATCAGCGACTACCACCTGCTTGATCTGCAATTGGTCGGGCGCATGCACCCCGGCGGCTGGCCACTGGAAGCGCGACTTGATCTTTTGCGCAATCTGGGTGCCGATGCCGACCGCAACGGCGCACGCCTGAGCCTCGTATTGGGCGACAGGACCCAGCCGCACAGTTGGGAATTCGGTCTGGCCGATCAGCGCATCCAGCGTGAGGCGGCGATGGCTGCTTTCAATTCGGACGATTGGTGGTTTCACAGCTGGTCGCGCGGCATCATGCCCTGGGTCGCCTACGGATTGGATGCTACCTGGAGCGTGCGCCTGGCCGCGTTTCACGAAATGCGTGACGAGGTAGATCATTACACCAACCGCATTCTGCTGGATGTATACGCACGGTGGTAAAGTCGCTGCGGCGCGCGTGCGCTGCTGTGTTACATTCACTCAATCGAGAAGTGACCGCGTCCACTCATGCGCCTGTACTTTCCGAACAAAGAAAATGCCGATGTGCTGATTGCAGCGGGTGATACCGCAATCGGCGCAGCATCCGACAACGCGGTCGTGCTACAACGACCGGGTGTGGCTGCGCATCATGTCAGTCTCGGCGTGCATGAGCGCAGCATGGTGCTCAGTGTGCTCGACGCGCAGGCGCGCACGCACGTGAACGCGCGGCCCGTGCGTGAAAAGGCACTGCTGCGTCTGGGCGATGTCGTCAGCCTGGATACCGTGCAATTCATACTCAAACCCGATCGCGACGACAGTATTCGCACGAATGTGCCGTCGCAAAAATCGATGCCGCCGCAAGCTGCGCCGGAGCCTGAAAATTCAGCGACGCGTCTGCGCCTGGTGCCACCGAAGGTCGTGCTGCGCGGCGTGTCTGGCAGCTATTTCGGCAAGATCATTCCGGTGCGTGGTCGTCTGGTGATCGGGCGCGGCAGCGAGTGCGATCTGATCCTGGACGAAGCGGAGATGTCGCGCCGGCACGCCGTCATCGAGAATGCCGGCGACGGTATTTTTCTGCGCGACTTGGGTTCGGCGAACGGCACCTTCGTCAATGGCGTGCAGGTCCGCGATGCTGTGTTGCATCCGGACGATCAGATTGCGTTCGATCGCAACCGGTTCCTGCTCGAGGCCCCGGGCTTGCCGACGCGCGAAGAGGTTCTGGCTTCCTCGGATGAGGCGCCGAACATCACCCAGACCATGCAGGCGATACGCATGCCCGAGCCGCCGCGGCGCGCGCCGGTTGACGAGCGCAACCGCAACGACATCTGGTGGCTGATCGGTGCAGCGGCGTTGATCGGGCTGGGCTTGGCGGTGCTACTGTTCGTGAAGTTCTAAGGCTGCACTGGCGCCAAACCGCGGAAACGCTTCCACGGCACGCGCCACAACATCAGCACGCCAAGCACACCCAGATAAATCGCCGGTTCACGGTGATCGGCTTTGACCAGCCACATGAAGTGCAGCACGCCGAGCAAGGCGGAAATGTAGACCAGCCGGTGCAATTGCTGCCAGCGCCGACCGAGCCGGCGCATCATGCCACGGGTTGAAGTGATCGCCAGCGGAATCATCAGCAGCCAAGCGGTAAAGCCGACCGTGATGTAGGGGCGCTTGGCGATTTCTCCCAGCAGCTGCGACCAGAAACCACCCAGATCGACGACGACATAAATCGTGAGATGCAGGGTGGCGTGGAAAAACGCGAACAGCCCGAGCATGCGTCGGAAACGGATGGCCTTGTGCCAGCCGGTGATGCGGCGCAACGGCGTGATCGCCAGCGTCGCCAGCAGAAAGCGCAGGGTCCAGTCGCCGCTGCGATGTTCCAGTTGTGCAACGGGATCGGCGCCTAGCGCGCCATGGGCGACATCCCACGCCAGATGCGCCAGTGGCAGCAGGCATAGC
>JANXVS010000314.1 GCA_025351555.1 Pseudomonadota bacterium
CAAGCGACTCCCACAGCGGCAGCAGTGGTTTCCTTGCCCTGCCCGGTGACGAGTACGTGATCGAACTGACGCACGCTGCGAGCGAAAACGGGTTGTCTGCGCCGGCGCCGCCACGCGGCAACGTGTATGAATTGCATTTACGCCAGAACGGCGCCGACGTGTGGCTGCTGGTCTGGGGCAGTTTTGTAGACGTGTCGGCGGCGCGCGCGGCACGCGGCGAATTGCCCGCCAACGCGCACGCCGGCTGGCCACGCCGCATTGCACCGCTGCAAGCTGAAATGCGCCGCGCGCAGGAATAAAACCCCATGAACGATCACCGCTTTCTTCGCGCCCTGCGGCGCGAACCCGTCGACTGCACACCAGTCTGGATCATGCGCCAGGCCGGGCGCTATCTACCGGAATATCGCGCCACCCGCGCGAAGGCCGGCAGTTTTGTGAATTTGTGTAAAACGCCGCAACTTGCCTGCGAAGTCACTTTGCAACCGCTTGCGCGCTTTCCGCTGGATGCTGCGATCCTGTTCTCGGACATTCTCACCATTCCCGATGCGATGGGCCTTGGCTTGTCGGTCGAGGAAGGCGAAGGCCCGCGCTTGGCGCACCCCGTGCGCACACGCGAGGACATCGACAAACTCGGTGTGCCGGATCCGGAAACCGATCTGCGCTACGTGATGGACGCCGTGCGCCTGATCCGGCGTGAATTGAACGACCAGGTACCCCTGATCGGTTTCGCCGGCAGTCCGTGGACGCTCGCCTGCTACATGATCGAAGGCGCCGGCTCATCGAGCTTCGCGCGCCCGAAGGCACTGGCCTGGGATGATCCGCAAACGATGCACAAGTTGCTCGACGTCATCGCACGCTCGGTTGCCGCCTATCTTGCTGCGCAAGCCGCCGCCGGTGCGCAGGCACTGATGGTATTCGACACCTGGGGTGGCCTGCTCGCGCCGGAAATGTTCCGCGAATTCTCGTTGCGCTACTTGTCCCAGATTGCGCAAATGCTACAAAGCGACAATGTTGCACGCGACGTGCCGCTGATCCTGTTCAGCAAAGGCGCAAACGGTCACCTCGAAGCACTCGCCGACACCGGCTGCGCCGCGTTGGGTCTGGACTGGACGATTGCGCTCGGCGACGCCCGCGCCCGTGTCGGCAACCGCGTCGCGCTGCAAGGCAATCTCGATCCCGCGGTGCTGCATGCCAGCCCCGACGCAATTCGCGCCGAGGTGAAAAAAGCGCTGGCGAGTTTCGGCCCACATCCGGGACATGTATTCAATCTGGGGCATGGGATTACGCCGGAGGTGAATCCGGATAACCTCGGTGTGTTGATTGAGGCGGTGCATGAGCAAAGCTTTTGTAGGGTGGGTTAGCCGCGCAGCGGCGTAACCCACCGAATCCGTGACTGGTGGGTTGACCAGCTTTGCTGTTGAAAGCCGCGTCTGCGGCGCTAACCCACCCTGTTTCGCTACGTCAGCGCCTTCGCTATGACCCCCGCCAGCATCTGCCCCGTCACCGGCTTGCGCAGAAACGCATCCATGCCGGCAGCGCGGCACAACGCTTCTTCGTCGCCAACGGAACGCGCGCTGATGCCAATCAGCGGCATGCGCGCTTTTCCATTTTTTGCCTCGCGCGTGCGCAACATGCGCGCGAGGGCGAAGCCGTCGAGACCGGGCAGGTCGAGATCGAGCAAGGCGGCATCGTAAGCCGTCGTTTCGAGTTCGGCGAGTGCCGCGAGTCCATGGACGACGTGGGCGACGCAATGCCCTTGCGCCTGCAGCAGACCGGTGATGACTGCGGCGACGGTGGCGTCGTCTTCCACCAGCAGGAGCCGCCGCGCAACAACCGTAGCATCGGCTGGTGGTGACAATGATGCATTTTCCACATTTTCATCCATGGCGATTTCGCGCAATGGCAGTGTCACCCGAAACGTGCTGCCGACACCAGGCGTGCTGTCGAGCGCAATTTGCCCTCCCATGCGCGCCACGAGCTCGCGGCAGATCGCGAGCCCCAAGCCGCTGCTGCCGTGACGCTGCGGGCCATCGGCCTGTTCGAAGCGCTGGAACAGTCGGACGCGTGTTTCTTCGGCAATACCGGGGCCGCTGTCGCACACACTGATTTGCGTGTTGCCGCCTTTTCCTCTTTCGAGCGCGATGGCAACACCGCCGCGCTCGGTAAACTTTATCGCATTGTTCACAAGGTTCAAAAGTACCTGCTTGATGCGCAGCGCATCGCCGCGTACCCAACGCGGCGCATCGGTCGCAATATGCACGCTGCAATCCAGACTTTTCACCTGCGCCAGCGGTCGCGCCAAGGCCTCGATTTCGCCCACCAGCGCGTACATATCTACTACCGAATCTTCCAGCTGCAGCTTTCCGGCTTCGATTCGCGCCAGATCCAGCGAGTCGTTGACCAAGCGCAACATCATGCGGCCAGAACTTTGGATTGCGTCGGCATAGCCGCGTTGCGCCGAATTCAGCGGCGTGCGCAGCAGCAGTTCGGTCATGCCGAGCACGCCGGTCATCGGCGTACGGATCTCGTGGCCCATCGTCGCCAGAAAATCGGACTTGGCCGCGCTCGCGGCTTCGGCAAATCCGCGCTGCTGCTCGGCCAGCTCGAACGCATGTCGGCGCTTGATGCGCGTGCGATAGGCGCGGAATACGAGCAGCAGGGCGATCAGGATCATGGCGCTGTAAGCCGCATAAGCCAGCGGCGTTCGCCACGGTGGCCACGCGACGTGCAGGCGCAGTGGCACGATTGGTTCGCTCCATGTACCGCCCGGACCGGCCGCGCGCAGCTTCAGACGATAGTTGCCGGGCGGCAACTGCGAAAATTCGCGATCGCCACGATTGCCCGTATCCAGCCATTCGCGCTCGAAACCGTCGAGCTTCCATTGATAGCGATTGGCCGCCGGATTGGCGTAACTGAGCGCACGCGCCGCGATGCGCAAATCGCGATCATTCCAGTTCAGTGCAATCTCGCCTGCCCTCGGATCGAACGCCAGATCGTGGCCGTCGCGACGCAAGGTGATGCTTTCCACTACCAGCGGCGGCGCTTGCGCATTGTCCACAATGTGCGCGGGGTTAAAGCCGACGATGCCGGCCAGAGTGCCGCCGAATATCGCGCCGTCCGTGCCTTGCAACAGCGGCAAGCGGTTGAACTCAGCACTGGCCAGCCCATCGCGGGTGCCGAACAGACGGATCGCCCGCGTCGCGGGATTCACGCGCCACAGACCGCGCCCACTGCTGACCCAGACCGCACCGGTGACATCCACGCGCATGCCGCCGGCGGTCAACGTCGGCCAGCCATCAGCCGCATCGAAATGCTCGATCGGCTTCAGTGCATCGCGCGCGTAGGCGTAGTGCGTCAGCGTGCCGAGCGTGTGCAGCCACAGCGAGCCATCGGCGGCGAAAGCAAAGCCGAGCACGCGCTGCGCCGACGCACCTGACACCGGTGCGAAACGATGGGTTGCGCTATCCAAGCGATCCAGCCCTGCAGCGCTGGCGGCCAGCAAAGCTCCGGCGGGATCGAACCCGATCTGGCCAATATCGGCGCTGCGCAAGCCGGCGTTTTCGTCGAAGTGCTGGACGGCAAACGTCGTCGGATCGATACGATGCACGCCGCTGCCATTGGCGCTGGCCCAGATCGCACCGGCACTGTCCTGCAGCAGCAGATCGATTGTGCCGGGCGCCAGTGCGTCCGCGCGCGCCGCATCGACTGGCACATCGGTAAATTTTCCACTTTGCAATTCGTATACGCGCAGGCCATGAGCATGCCCGACCCACAGCCGGCCGGCAGTGTCTGGCAGTACCGACCACAGCGCCTTTTCCGGCGCGCCCCAACGTTCGGCGTAGCGTTCGACGCGACCACTGCCCGGATCGAGCCGGTCGATGCCGCCATCCAGATTCACCGACCACACGCCGCCTTGCGCGTCCGTTGCCAGACCCTGCACGCGGTTTTCGCTCAGACTGGCCGCATTGCCGGGATCGTGACGGAACGCCGCGAAGTTGCGCCACTGCGGCGGTAACTGCGCCAGGCCGCCGTCGGTGGTGGCGAACCATAGCCCTTCCTCGCGATCGCGCAAGGCATCAAACACTTTCTTTCCGGGCAGGCTGCCGGGCACAGCGGCGTTTTCCGTATAGACGTCCAGATGGCCATCTTGTCCGAGCCGATCGAGTCCTTGCCGGGTTGCTATCCATGTTGCTTTCCCACTGCCGCTGGCCAGTCCGTAGATGACCTTGTCGCTCAGCGCGGTGTCGGCAATCACGCTCGCGTGCAAGTGCGCGTCGACCCGCAACAGGCCACGGCGGCTGCCGACGAGCATGGCGTCGCCGGACTCCAGGAATACTGCCGCGTTTATGCCAGCGGAGCCGGGCACAGCGGCTAGATCGACATGGCGAAAATGGCCGTCGGCGCCGACCACGTCGATGCCTGCATCGCTACCGACCCACAACTTGCCAGCGCCATCGCCGTGCAGCGCAAGCACGTTGTCGGAAACCAGGCTCGCCGGATTCGCGGGATCGTGGCGAAAGTGGTCAAATCCACTCATATCCGGCGCGAGTCGCTGCAGGCCGGCGGCGTAGGCGCCCACCCAGATCGCGCCACTGCCATCCTGACCGATCGCCCAGACATCGTCGCCGCCGAGACTGGTGGCAGCGTTGGCGTCGTGGCGGAAATGCCGGAAGTCGGTGCGGCGTGCATCGAGCAGATTCAATCCTGCGTCTTCGCCACCGCACCAGATGCGATTGTCGCGATCGACGAACAACGCCGTGACGTCGTTCCCCGACAGCGAGGCTGGATCGGCAGCATCGTGCCGATAAACACGAAAGCCGACACCGTCGTAGCGCGCCAGACCGTCGGCGGTGCCGATCCAAATATAGCCCTCGCGATCCTGCGCCAGCTTCCACACCGTGCTCGATGGCAAGCCGTCGGCCGCGCCCAGATTGTGGAAAAACGGTTGCGTGGCAAGCGCTTCATCATGCGCGGGTGCGGGCGCAGACGCGACCATCGCAACCACCGCGAGCAGACTCGTCCACATGACGCGCTCCCTGAGCTTTCCCCACGACGATGATGCCAGAGTTGTGCGCGGCTACGGTAGAATCGGCATGCATGCCAACCGCTTCGCGCCCCTTGCGCCTGTTGATCTTCGCCGTGCTTGCGCTCGCGGCTGCGGCGCTGTTGTGGGTGCTGTTCGGGACGTTGCGCAGCGCGATCGCGTTGTGGCGGGACTTGCGCGATCTGCCGGGCTGGATGGAAATCGCCATTGCCGCCATCGTCCTCGTCATCGCATTTGCACTGGCCTGGATCGGCTGGCGCATTTTGCGTCCACGGTCGCGCAGACCGCCGCCCGTGGCGGCGCCGACACGCGCGCAAGTCGATCAGCGCGTCGCGCGATTGAACGAGCGACGCGTCGATACCGCCACGCTGCAGGCAGAACTCGAGGAACTTGATCGCCGCGCGCACAGCGAGGAACTCTACGTCGCGGTGTTTGGCGAGATCAGTGCCGGCAAGTCGAGTCTGATACGCGCGTTTGTGCCTGATGCCACGGCGCAGGCCGATGTGCTCGGCGGTACCACGCGCGCCGTCACTCACTATCAGGGAGCGCTCGGCGACACGGCACTGATTTTCGCCGACGTGCCCGGCACGCATGAGGTTTCCGGCGCCGTGCGCGAACAATTGGCGCGCGACGAGGCGCTGCGTGCACACGTCGTGCTCTACGTATGCGCCAGCGACCTCACCCGCGATCAGGATGCCGAACTGCGCTGGCTGCGCGGCTTCGGCAAACCGTTGCTGCTGGTACTGAACAAGGGCGATCAGTTTTCCGACATTGAACGCGCCGCATTGGAAAACGCGCTGCGCGAACACTATCGCGATGTGACCGACGCGCAACTTGTGGTCAGCGCGGGAGGCAGTGAAACTTTCGGGCGCCAGTTGGCCGATGGCCGCCGCGAACAGGTGCGGCGCGAACGCGTGCCGGATGTGACAGCGTTGCGCGCTTGGCTCGATCGCCTGGCCAAGCGCGGCGCGGGCGCATTCGAGCCGGCACGCGAAGCGGCAGTACTCACCGCGGTCGGTGCCCGTGCCGACACGCTGGAAAGCGCCGTACGCGAACGCGAAGCCGAGGCAATTGTCGCAAAGTATACAAAGCGTGCGGTCGTCGGCGCGATGGCTGCGGTGCTGCCGGGCAGTGATCTTGTGATCCAGGGCGTGCTCGCCACCGCGCTGATTCGCGAACTCGGG
>JANXVS010000520.1 GCA_025351555.1 Pseudomonadota bacterium
CCACGGGGTGGCCCTTTTGCTTTATTACCATCGCATGGCTATGGCTACCGTAAGCGTGCGGCCTAGTCATATTCCCTTCAGCGCATTGCATGCTTCACGCTCGCGCAGGATTTCCAGGGAGCGCGGCGATGGGCAGGAAGAGTGCGAGCAAGGCGCGGATGTGGTCAACGCAGATCGCGGCGTTCGAGGCCAGCGGACAGAGTCGGCGCACCTGGTGTGTGGCGCAGGCAGTGAACATCCACACGTTGGACTATTGGCGTTTGAAGCTGCGTCATCGGGTGGCATCGATTCGGCAGACAGCCCGCATCCAACCCAAGGGGCATCAGCCGTCGGCCACCGCGATTGCCCTGGTGCCGATACAGGTCCGAAGCGGCCCGGCGCCGTGCGCATCATCCACTGCGATTGAGCTCGAATGGCCCAATGGCCTGCGACTGCGTACCGCGCTGGGCGCGAATGTGCAGGAGTTGAGCGCGTTGGTGCGTGCGCTGTGGCCGTGCTGAACCCGACGGGTTGGTGGCTGGCGATCTCGGCGATGGATTTGCGTTGCGGGATCGATCGCTTGTTGGTGGCGGTGCGCACGACGCTGGATCGGGATGCGTTCGATGGCGGTGCGTTCGTGTTCTGCAATCGCACCGGCACACGGATCAAAGTGCTGATGGTGGATGCGACGGGCGTGTGGTTGTGCGTGCGTCGATTGCACGAAGGTCGCTTCGTGTGGCCGCGTAGTGATGCGGCTTCATGCGAGCTGGATGCAGAACAATTTGCATGGTTGTGTGCGGGTGTGGATTGGCAACGATTGCGTGTGCAAAAAAGCATTGCACATCGTGTTTGATTCGTTACTATCGAGGCATGGATGCAACGCAACTCGCTTCGATCACCGACGTCAAAACACTGCGCGGAATCGTCGTTGACCAGCTGGCGAGAATTGCCCGACACACCTGTGAGATTGCCGAGCGCGATGCGCTGATCGCCGCACATGATCGCGTGATTGTTTACAAGGACAGCAAGATCGCGGTGTTGACCGCCGAGATTGCGCGGCTGCGGCGGGTGCAGTTTGCGGCGCGTTCGGAGAAGATGGATCCGGATCAACGCGCCTTGTTCGAAGAGAGCATGGCGGCGGACATCGCGGCGGTTCAGACGGAACTTGAGGCGCTGCAGTCGCCGGAGGCGGCCGCCAGGTTCAAGGCATCACGCAATCCCCCCAGGCGCCGGCCGTTGCCGCCGGAACTGCCGCGCGTGGAGACCCGGCACGAGCCGGAGTCGTGCATCTGTGGCCAGTGCGGCGCAGCCCTGGTTCAGATCGGCGAGCACGTCAGCGAGAAGCTCGATTGCAAGCCACTGGAGTTCTTCGTGCGGCGCGAGGTGTATCCGCAGTACGCCTGTCGCGGCTGCCAGAGGATTACCGCCGTGCCAGTGGCCGCAGCGATCATCGATCGCGGTATCGCCGCGCCGGGCCTGATCGCGCAAGTCGCGATCAGCAAGTACGTGGATCACTTGCCGTTGTACCGGCAAGAAGCGATCTACGCGCGCAGCGGCGTGGAACTGGGCCGCACCAGCATGGCCGAATGGCTGGGTGCCGCTGGCGTCGCACTCCAGCCGCTGGTCGCGGCGATGCGTAGCGAACTGCTGAGCCAGCCGATCCTGCATGCCGACGAGACCCCGGTGGCGCTGCTCGATCCGGGCGCGGGCAAGACCAAACGGGCGTACCTGTTCGCGTATCGAACCGCGACCCACGCTCCGATCGTGGTGTTCGACTTTTGCAGCAGCCGTAGCGGCCGCCATGCCAGGCACTTTCTTGGTGACTACCACGGTGCATTGATGGTCGATGACTACGCCGGCTACAAGGCGCTGTTCGCCGACGGCGTGACCGAACTGGGCTGCTGGGCGCATGCCCGGCGAAAATTCGTCGACCTGCACAAGGCCAGCGGCAGCGCGATCGCGCAGCAGGCGATCGGCAGGATTGCGGCGCTGTATCAGATTGAAGCCAAGGCACGCGATCTGGATGCTGCCGCCCGTCATGACTACCGACAATGCCACGCTGTGCCGCTGGTTCACGAGCTCCGGGTCTGGCTCGTCACCTTGCGACCGACCGTGGTCGGCAACAGCGGCACGGCGAACGCGATCGACTACACCTTGCGACGGTGGTCGGCATTGACGCGCTATCTTGAGGACGGACGCTACCCGATCGACAACAACCCGATCGAGAACGCGATCCGACCAATTGCCTTGGGAAGAAAGAACTGGCTGTTCGCCGGCTCCGAGACGGCAGGCCAACGCGCCGCGGCGATCATGAGCCTGCTGGCCACCGCCAAAGCCAACGGCCGCGACCCGCATGCATGGCTGACCGATGCCCTCACGCGACTGCCGACCACCAAGGATCGCGACATCCAGACCCTGCTGCCGCATCGGTGGCAACCGGTGGGCTGATCAGGTTCATTAGCTGACGGCAAGGTGTCGCGAGCGGACGGTTACGATGTACCAGTCGCAGCTGCCGGTGAAGTAGTGCAGGTGTGCTATGGCCTGGTCGCCTTGGCCGTCGGTTGCGTAGGTGGCGGG
>JANXVS010000522.1 GCA_025351555.1 Pseudomonadota bacterium
GCACGCGCGCGGCGCTCAATCGCTCGCTGGGCGGCGCCGACCGCGCCCAGAACGAAACCCAACTCGTGGCGACACTGCAAAAGCTCGCACCCGATGCACTCAAGCAACAGGCGGCCTCGCTAGCGCCCGGCGATGCGCTGCAGCCCTGGCTGAATCAGGCCTTGCACAAGAACGGCCAGGCCCTGCCTCTGGTGGTGCTGCGGCCGAATCAGCCGGTCGGCACCCTGAGGCCCGATCAGAACAACGACATGCAGCGCGAAGGTTATCGCCCGGCCCACATGATTGGATTGCTGCTGCCGGGCGATGGCGCGCTCAAGGCGGTGTCGCAGGCCGTACGCGATGGTTTTCTCGCCGCATACTTTGCCGATAAAAATCCACAACGCGCACAAGTGCGCATTTACGATTCCAGCGGCTCGGCGCAGGATGCAGCCACCGCCTACGCCAAGGCGGTCGACGACGGCGCCGATCACATCGTCGGCCCGCTCACCCGCGATGCGGTTTCCGCCGTGTTTGCCCAAGGCCGGCTCGCCGTGCCGGTGCTGGCGCTGAACCAGCCAGAACATGGCGAAACGCCACCACCGGGCAGCGCCGCATTCGGTTTGGCGCCCGACACTGAAGCCGCGCAGGCCGCCGAGCACATGCTCGAACGCGGCCTCACGCGCGCGGTCATCGTTACTGCGACCAACGACTGGGCCGAGCGCGCCGCGCTGGCTTTTCGCGCGCAATTTGAGAGCCGCAATGGCCAGATCCTGAGCGACTCGCGCGTGGCCGACAAGGAAGTAAATTTTTCCACGATGCTGCATCAGGCACTGGCCGACGTGACGGCGAACAAGAACGCGCCAATGTTGCCCGGTGCGGCGGCGCCGCCATCCGTCGCTGCCAGCGAGAATGATGTCGGCATTTTTATCAGCATGCGTCCGCAACAGGCGCGGCTGTTGCTGCCGCAGATCAAGCTGGCTGGCTACAACGGCGTGCCGGTATTCGCCACGTCGCACATCTACGCCGGCGACTACAATCCCGGTCTGGACCGCGATCTGGACGGTGTGGAATTCTGCGACGTGCCGTGGCTGTTCGATGCGGCGCCGGGCCTGCCGAAACACAGCGAGATTGCGCGCGTGTTGGATTCGGCGCGCGGCGCCGGATCGCGCCTGTTCGCGATGGGCTTGGATGCGTATGCGCTGCTGCCTTACCTGGATTGGATGTCGCAGCACCACGACAGCTATGTGGCCGGCGCCACCGGTCAACTGGCCGAAGACAATCTCGGTCGCATCCAGCGCCTTTTGATCTGGGCGCAGTTCAACAATGGCGCCGCACATCCGATCAACGGCGGCCTGTCGATGAGTGCCGCGCCGCAGTGACACGGGTAACTCGCGATATTGGTATACTTTGGGAAAATGCCGCGTTATCGCATCTGCGCCAGGCCGGGCTGCAACCGCTCGCGCGCAACTACAGCAGTCGCTATGGCGAGATTGACCTGATCATGTTGGATAAGAGCGGGTTGAATAAGATCGGGCTTGACCACAGCGCGCGCGGGCACGACAGCGTCGTGTTTGTCGAGGTACGCTACCGCAATGCGAACGCGCGCGGTGATGGCTTGGCCTCGGTAGGCCCGGCCAAGCGCACGAAACTCATTCGCACCGCTGCGGTCTACCTGCAGGCGCATCCAAAGCTGACAGGAAAGCCCTGCCGCTTTGATGTCGTCAGCTGCAGCGGCACGCCTGAATGTCCCAGCTTCGACTGGATCCGCGCCGCTTTTGACGCCTTCTGAGTAATCAATAACGAAGATGAAACTACGCACAAAAATACTGATGCTGCTGCTCGCGCTGCCGCTATTGCACGGCTGTTTCGCCGTGATCGCCGGTGGCGCTGCGGGTGCGGGCGCCGCGCATGATCGCCGCAGCTTTCATACCGTCGTGGACGATCGCAATATCCAGCTGACGGCGCTGAACCTGATCAATCGCGAAAAGGCTCTCGTGCGCGATGATAATCGCGTCAAGATCGTGGTCTACAACGGCGTGATGCTGCTTTGTGGACAAGTGCGCAGTACTGAACTCAAGCAGCGCGCGCAAGCGATCGCACAGAATGTGCAGGGCGTCACCCGCCTGGTCAATGAACTGGAAATCACCGATGAGCCACAAGGCTTCTGGCGCCGGCGTCGCGACAATGTGCTGTCGGCACGGGTCAAGACCGCCTTGCTCGATATCACCAGCATGCCGGGCTTTGATCCGACCCGAGTCAACGTCACCGCCGCACACCACGTGGTTTATCTGATGGGCCTGGTCAGCCACGAAGAGTCCGACGCGGTGACCGATGTCGCGCGTGACGTCAACGGCGTGGAAAAAGTCGTGAAGGTGTTCGAGTATACGGATTAGAAGCGAGGGGCCGGCACTCCCTGCCGGGATGACGGCCTAGCGAAACTTAGCCAGCGATTCGCATCACGAATGCAAGCACCATCGCCGCATATCCGCCGGCAATGACATCATCCAGCATCACGCCAAACCCGCCTCCGACTTTGCGATCCGCCCACGACACCGGCCACGGCTTGCAGATGTCGAAAATGCGGAAAAGTATAAAACTCGCAAAAATCCATACCCAACCGCGCGGCAGCCACAACAACGGCGCTAGCGCTATCCACTGACCGACGAATTCATCCCAGACGACCGCAACGGGGTCTTCGACTCGCAACGTGCGAATTGCAAAACCGCAGGCCCAGACGCCGAGCGCGAATGCCAGCACGATCGCGGCAAGGTACCCGATCAGCGGCAATTCGCGCAGCAGCAACCATGGCAGCAGCGCAGCCAGTGAGCCGGCCGTACCTGGCGCCACGGGACTCAGGCCCGAGCCGAAGCCGCAAGCAATCCAGCCGATCGGATGACGAAGCAACTCGCGCTGGTCAGAACCTGAACTCATCACACGAAATGCTCCCAACCTGATCGCGGGATCACTACCGGACTGCCGGCGCCATCACACACACGCACGCCTGGCTCGGCGACGATCCGACCGATGCACGTCGCGTCGCAGCCGCCGCGCGCCAGATCGCCGAGCAGCGACGAGGCGTCGGCTTCCGCAGCCGTGAAGCACAATTCGTAGTCGTCGCCGCCGGCCACCTGGAAGGCGCGCCGCGTGCCGACGTCAAACAGATTCAGGAGCGCCGATGAACTCGGCAGCGATTCGATATCGATCTCCGCGCCGACTGCGCTCGCGCTGCAAATGTGGCTGAGATCGGCGACGAATCCATCGGAAATATCGATACATGCACTGGCGCGACCGCGTAGCGCCAGTCCTTGCGCGACGCGCGGCGTCGGCCGGTTGAGGCGTTCGATCAACGTCTCGCGAGAACCCAGCGGTGCGGACAGCAAACGATCCACCTCACCGTTGTTCTTGTTCAGACAGCGCAAGCCCGCTGCGGCATCGCCGAGCGTGCCGGTAACGAACACCGCATCGCCCACGCGCGCGCCGCTGCGCAACAATGCGGCGCCATCCGGCACGAAGCCATGCACCGTCACGGTGATACTGAGCGGACCTTGCGTGGTGTCGCCACCGACCAGGGCCAGCTTGAATTCGCGTGCGAGCGCAGCGAACCCATCGGCAAAATCACCAACCCAGCGCAGATCGGCTTGCGGGAGCGTCAACGCCAGTGTCGCCCAGGCCGGCGTTGCGCCCATCGCGGCCAGATCAGAGAGATTGACGGCAAGCGACTTCCAGCCAATGTCGTACGCTTTTGTGCTTTGTGGAAAATGCACGCCAGCAACCAGTGTATCGGTACTGACCGCCAGCAACTGGCCTGACGGCACCGCAAGGACTGCCGCGTCATCGCCGATGCCGAGCCGCACGTCTTCGCGCGCGATGGCGCAGCGACCGCGGATCAGGGCGATAAGATCGAATTCGGCCACAGTCAGCCGCGAGTAGAGGCGCGCGACTCCGCTGCCCGCCACTCCTTCGCCGCCTTGTCCAGCACGCCATTGACGTAGGTGTGGCCGTGCTCCGCACCGAATCGCTTGGCAACCTCGATCGCTTCGTTGAGCACGACACGGTAGGGCACATCGAGGCGGTGGCGCAGTTCGTAGGCAGCCAGGCGCAGCACGGCGCGTTCGATTGGATCGACCTGGGCAACGTCACGGTCAAGGAACGGGGCGAGCGCGGCGTCGAGATCGGCGCAATTTTTCTCCACACCGCGCAAGAGGCCTTCGAAGTAGCCCAGATCGGCGATCTCCATATCCTGCTCGTGGCGGAATTCCTCGATCACATGTTCAATCGTGTTACCGCTTATTTGCCAGGCATAGATCGCCTGCAGCGCGCGGCGGCGAGCGCGCGAGCGCGCGGCAAGGTCGATACCATCGGAACGGCGATGTTGAGTCATGATTTACCTTTGCGATCATCCTTGACCGCGAGAGTCAAAAAGCAGCCATCCTTGTCCGCACTATCAAGCAGCGCACACAAGTCCACAATTTCCAAGGCAGCCGACGCGACGTCTTCGCCCTTGTTGCCATGCGCGCCACCGGCACGCGCCTGTGCATCGGCATGCTGCTCGACGGCAAGCACGCCGTTGAGTACCGGCACGCCGTGGTCAAGCGCAACTCGCATCAAGCCCTGCGCGCAACCGTCAGCAACGTGCTCATAATGCCGCGTATCCCCGCGCACAACGCAACCCAGCGCAACGATGGCGGCGTAGCGGCCGGCGCTGGCCAGCTTCGTCGCAACCATCGGGATTTCCCAGGCACCGGGCACGCGCACGACATCGATCGCGTCGTCGTTCACGCCATGCGCGGCAAACGCTCGTCGCGCGCCTTCGATCAGCGCATCGACGATGCGCGGATTCCAGCGGCTGGCGACGATGGCGAAGCGCGTCTTGTCATGAACTCGCAGCTCGCCGGAAAAATTGGGCACAGGTAGATCCGTGGGCTTGCGGTGCATACCGCTCAGCTAGTTTACCCGAGCGCGCCCGGATCAGCCCCTGACTTCTTCATAACCCACCACTTCCAGCCCGAACCCCGCCAGGCCCAGGAAGCGCCTCGCCTTGCCGAGCACGCGTAGCCGGCGCGCGCCGAGGTCGGCAAGAATCTGCGCGCCAACGCCATGGCGTCGCCATTCATGCGCAGCATCGGCTTCGCGCGGCGCGTTCAGTTGTCCCAGGCGGTCGAGCGCCGCGGCAGCTTCATCCGGGTCCGTCAGCACCACAACCACACCGCGATCGAGCGCGGCGACATGCCGCAAGGCATCGGTGACGGAGAGGCCGCCATCGTCGCGCTTCAGATGCAGCACATCGGACAGGGTTTCGCGCACGTGCACGCGCGTGGGTACCGGCGCGCCATCATCGACCGTGCCGCGCACCAAGGCAAAATGCGGCAGCTGGGTCAGGGCATCGCGATAGCCGACCAGGCGGAATGGGCCGAATTCGGTATCGACATCGCGCTCGAACACGCGCACCACGGTTTTTTCGGTTTCCAGGCGATGGCGGATCAGGTCGGCGATGCTGCCAATCCTCAAGCCGTGTCGATGTGCGAACTTTTCCAATTGTGGACGCCGCGCCATGGTGCCGTCTTCGGCGAGGATTTCGACCAGTACACCGGCCGGCTCCAGTCCGGCAAGCGCGGCCAGATCGCTCGCCGCTTCGGTGTGGCCAGCGCGGGTCAACACGCCGCCCGGCTGCGCGCTGAGCGGGAAGATGTGGCCGGGTTGCACCAGATCACGCGGTTGCGCATCGGCGCTCGCCGCAGCGAGGATTGTATGCGCACGATCGTGGGCCGAGATGCCGGTGGTCACGCCCTCGGCGGCCTCGATGGAAATGGTGAAATTGGTATGGTGGCGCGAGGCGTTGTCGCTGACCATCGGTGGCAGGCGCAATTGTTCACAACGCCGCTTTGTCAGCGCCAGGCAAATCAGACCACGCGCTTCGCGCGCCATGAAGTTGATGTCCTCGGGCCGCACTTTTTCCGCCGCCATGATCAGATCGCCTTCGTTTTCGCGATCCTCGTCGTCAACGATCACGACCATGCGGCCGGCGCGGATTTCGGCGACGATTTCGGGAATGCTGCTGAAACTCATGTCGTGACACCCGAATGCAACCGTTCAAGATAACGCGCCACCAGATCCACTTCGATGTTCACGGCATCACCAACACGTTTGTACTGAAACGTCGTCATTGCCATCGTGTGCGGAATCAGGTTGACGCCGAAACAATTGGCGTCGACGTCGTTGACGGTAAGACTGACACCGTCGATGCAGATCGAACCTTTCGCGGCGATATAGCGTGCCAAGGCCGCTGGCACCTCGAATCGCCAGCGTTGGGAGCGCGCGTCGGACTCGACCGAAACCGCGCGACCAATGCCATCGACGTGGCCGGAAACCAAATGCCCACCAAGCCGATCGGCCAGTCGCAGCGATTTTTCCAGATTGACGCGATCACCGCTTTTCAGCAGCCCGAGCGTCGTGCACGACAGCGTCTCGACCGAGACATCCGCCGCAAAGCCTGCGCCATCAATCTTGACCGCCGTCAGGCATACACCCGACACACAGAGGCTGTCACCGGCAGCAACATCTCCCAGATCAAGCGTTCCAACGTCGATGACCAGGCGGACGTCACCACCGCGCTGCTCTGCGCGCGCGATGTCTCCAACGGCCTGAATGATTCCGGTAAACATCGCTTTTACTCACGCAACAACAAACGCAAATCGTCACCAAGGTTGCGTTGATCGACGACGCGCAAACGCCGGCCGGCTGCCACTTCTTCGAGGGCTGGCAACGCCAGCAGCGGCCGCGCCTGGTCACCAAGCAGGATCGGCGAAATATACAATAGCAACTCGTCCACTAATCCACTTTGAAACAACGCGCCGCATAGCGTCGGCCCGGCTTCGACCTGCAATTCATTGACGCCACGCTCGGACAGTTCGCGCAGCACGGTATCCAGATCGAGATGACCTTCGCTTGCGTTGACGGCTAGACATTCTGCGCGCTCGAAGCCAGTGTGCGCGGGCTTCGCTTCAGGCGCATGATATATCAGCGTCGGTGCGCTGCCATCGAGCACGTGCGCAGTTTGCGGTGTTTGTAGGTTGCGGTCGAGTACGACACGTAGCGGGGAAATGCGGTCAGAGAACTTTTCCG
>JANXVS010000560.1 GCA_025351555.1 Pseudomonadota bacterium
GTAGACGATTTCGCGTCCAAGCGCCTTGCCTGAAAATGCCATCTTGTTCGGCGTCGGAGTCAGCTCGCATTTGACGCTGTGCACACCTTCGCCAAGTACCACCGTGACGCGGTGGGCGTGTTTGCTCAATACGACGACGTCCATGGTCTTTCCGCTTTCGGTGATGCGCACTGTGATCTTTTCGATATCCATGGAATCGTCTGCTTGTTGGGGCGGCTTTGGCGGATGCAGTCTAGCGTGTCTGCCGGAATCGCGTTCGGGTGAGGGAACCGTTATTCTCGCGGCGGGGCGAAGCGTGATTCGGGGATTCAACAGGCATGACTCGAAAAACTTTCGATTTCGTTGTCATCGGCGCCGGCGTCTTCGGCGCATGGACTGCGCGCGAACTGCTGCGCTGCGGCCACAGCGTCTTGTTGCTGGATGCCTATGGTCCGGCCCACAGTCGCGCGAGTTCCGGCGGTGAATCGCGCATCATCCGCCTGGGCTACGGCCGCGACGAGTTGTATACGCGGTGGTCGATGCGGTCGCTGGATATGTGGAAAGCGCTGGCAGATTGCGTCGGTCAGACGCTTTTTCATCCAACCGGAATGCTGTGGCTCTCGGGCAAGGAAGACTCATACGTGCGTCAGACCCAGCAGACGCTGGAGACAGTCGGCGTCGCGCATCAACAGCTTTCGGTGAGCGAGCTGGAAGACAAATATCCACAAATATCCTCGACCGATATCAAATGGGCGCTATGGGAGCCCGACAGCGGCGTGCTGATGGCGCGACAGTCGGTGCAGGCGCTGGTTGCCGACAGCATCCGGCAAGGTCTCGATTACCGTCTGGCCAGCGTCGTTCCGCCAGCGACAAGCGCGAGACTCGATCATGTGACCACGCGGGCCGGTGAGAAGATCTTCGCCGGCACTTTTATCTTCGCCTGCGGCGCATGGCTGCCGAAACTTTTTCCGGAGTTGTTGGCACAACGCATTTTCCCGACGCGGCAGGAAGTGTTCTTTTTTGCGCCGCCGCCGGGCGATGATGCGTTTACTTCTCCGTCGATGCCCGCGTGGTTCCATCATCCGGCGCTCGTCTACGGCGTGCCCGATCTGGAAAGCCGCGGCTTCAAGATCAGCGTCGACAAACACGGCCCACGCTTCGATCCGGAAACGGGAGAGCGTTTTCCAAGCGCCGACGGTTTGGCGATCGCGCGCAAATACGTTACTCAACGCTTCCCGAAACTCAGGGATGCGCCGCTGTCGGAGAGTCGCGTCTGTCAGTACGAGAACACGTCCAATGGCGATTTCGTCATCGACCGCCATCCTGAAATGGTAAACGTGGTGATTGCCGGCGGCGGCTCGGGCCACGGATTCAAGCATGGTCCGGCGGTAGGTGAGTACATCACTCACTTGCTCGCCGGGTCTGGCGCTGCCGAACCACGCTTTGCGCTGGCCGGAAAATTGACAACCCGGATGCGGAATGTTTTTTGACGAAAGCGCCGACGTGCGCCGCGCTTACTGGAACCCAGGCTTACCTGCTTGCTCCTTGAACTGCGGCACGCGCATGAATTTTGCCGTGTCGTAGCCATAGCTGCGGAATTTCTCCAGTAGCGTTGTATACAATGCATCATCCATCGCGGGATTACGCGCGAACACCCAGGCGAGCCTGCGGTTGGGTTGACCGACCAGCGCCCAGGAATAGTCGGGCGCGATGTCCAGAACCAGGTAATCGGCGCGGATAAGCCAGAGCAAGCGCACGACCCAGCGCGCGTTGTCGCTGCCGGACTGGACGACGCCGAGCGAGCTCATGGTCTTTTCCGGACCATCGAAGGATTTGCGGTAGACGTAAGTGGTATCGACGTTGCCGTCAGCATCCAGTTTGTACACATCGCGAGTGGCGACCTTGCCGCGCTCGGCGAAGTAGGGAATGTTCGCGATCACATACCACGCGCCCATGTAGCGCTGCAGGTCGATCTTTGCGGTGGTGTTCAGTTCCGGCATATCGCTCGTTCCCTCGTCGGCGCAGGCGTACAACACACTGGCAACGCCGGCCAACAATGCGAGGAAAACGACTGCGCGGCGCAGGTTCATGGGGTGATCATAGCGGAGCGATTCTTGCGAGGACGCGACACTTTCGCTCGAGGCAAGTGAAGAAAGCGTCAGCGCTCACGGCTTGCAGTGAATCAGTGCAGCGGATGCTTGCTGAGTGCCACGGTGGCTTCCATCGCGTGCAGCAATTCCTGTAGTTGCAGATCATCCGGATTCTTTTCGAGCGCGGCGTGAACCAAGGCAAGGTAGCGCGCGGCGTGTCGCGTCCAGTGAAGGTCATACGGATATTCGTTGCGTTGCATGATCATCTCCAATAATTCCTGTGAGGAGAATGCTAGTGGCTTTCGCCGCCGCGTACGCCAGATGATTCGGCACCCACCCTGTGCGCTGGTTGGCAGTTCGCGCGTGTGACCGTGTACGCCGCGTGAATTTTGCGCGCAACCGTACTCAGAATGAGCTGCGTTCCTGCCGTGGCGAGGTTGCATGCAATTGACGCCAGACGCGGCGCAATTGCCGCGTCGAAGCGAAGCCTGCACGCTCGGCCACGCGTTCCATATCCAGTCGCGTCTGTCCGATCAGCTCGCGCGCGAGCGCCGCGCGCAGGCGATTGCGGTAGTCGGCCAGATGCATGCCGACATGCTCGTGGAACAGTCGCGACAGATGCCGCGGGCTGGTGCCGGCAATTCGCGCCAGGCGCTGCGCCGGCCACGGCCGCGCCGGGTCGCTGGCAATCGCATCCTGCACGCGATGCACAGCCGGATGAATGTGGTTGCGGCCTTCCAGCCACGGCGACAGTTGCGGATCGCTGCCACTGCGGCGCAGATACACGACGAGATAACGCGCAATCGCCAGTGCGCAGGTGTGATCGATGAACCCGGCGACCAGATGCAGCATCAGATCGACCCCGGCAGTGACGCCGGCGCTGGTATAGCGCTCACCATCTTCGACGTAGAGGCGGTTGTCGAAGACTTTCGCGCGGCGCCAACGCAACAAGTTCCGCGCAGCTCAGGTAGTGCGTCGTGCAGGCGTAGCCATCGAGCAGGCCCGCACGCGCCGCGAGCAGGGCGCCGGAGCAGATCGTCACGACGCGATGGCCGGGCCGGATCGTCCTTCGCAGCCACGCGACAATCTTGCTTTCCTCATCGGCGTCATTGCGCTCTGCGCCGGTGCCGTCCATGAGGTTATCGACATTGCCGGCGATGATGACCATCGCGGCCGCCGGCAGCGTGCGTGGCAGCGCGGCGATGCCGGAAATCTGCAGGCCAATCGATGTGCGCAGCGTGCGTGTGGCCGCGATATAGCACACATCAAAGCACACGCTATCCTGGATGACATTCGCGCGCCGCAGCACTTCGAGTGGGCCGGCCACGTCCAGCAGCAGGGTGCGCGGCGGCAACACCACGTAGACCGGAATGCGGCGCGCTGTCGTCATGCGGCGAGGCGCGTTGCCGAACCGGCCAGTGCCTGTTCGACGGTCGCGATGCGCGCGAAGCGTTCATCGAGTACGAGTTCGCTGCGGGCCTTGATTTCGTTTGGTGTCCAGTGGCGGCCATCGCGACCGGTCATGGCGAACGTCAGCGTGGCTTCGGTGACGTAGTCGACGGCGTAGCCGATATCGGAGGCATGTCGTGTCGTCGTTTCGCAGCACTGCTCGCTGCGGATGCCCGAAACGATAAGACGGCGGATGCCGTGCTGCACCAGCCACACCTCCAGGCCGCTGCCGACCAGCGCGCTGTGACTGCGCTTGTGGAAGATCGCATCGGGTTTGATCGAAAGTTCGGTGATCGCTTTCACATGACCCGACGCGAAGGAAAACGCGCCGTCGTCTTCGACATGAAAAATCTGCACGATGGGAATGCCTTGGGCTCTGGCGCCGTCAATCAGTGCCTGCAATTTGGCAAGGAAGGCAGGCGCATCGGCATCGCTCCAGTAGGGTCGATGACGAAATGATTCCTGGGCATCGATCACGATCAAGGCGGTATCGGAAACAGTGGTATCTGAAACGGACATAAGAAACGCTCCGGTCAAAAATGGCGGTACGCCACGAGCAACGCCATCCTATGCAACATATCGTCGCACAAATAGCCTTGTTCCGGTCCAGAAACGGACAGAAAAGGACATAGGCACATGGCAGTTGAAATTATCGGCGCAAGAATCGGATTCGTGCGGCCGGGTTGCTATGCCCGCAGATCGACCGCGCCTTGAGTCAGTGGCAGTAGCAGTCTTTGTAAGGATTCGATGCCTTCGTCTGTCTAATCATTCAGATATGCTTGAATGGAACCGCCCATGAAGCTTCAATTTTTTCTGACAGGATTGCTTATGATTGCCACTACGTTCGCCGCCAGCGCCGCGGATACGGATGCGAAACCGTCGGCCATGACCGCAACCAGCGAAACGATTACGCTGGGCGGCGGCTGCTTCTGGTGTCTGGAAGCCGTGTTCACGGAGTTGAAGGGTGTGACCACCGTCGAATCGGGCTACGCCGGCGGCAAGATACCGAATCCGAGCTACGAGCAGGTGTCGAA
>JANXVS010000588.1 GCA_025351555.1 Pseudomonadota bacterium
GCCGCCAAGGGCGTCGCCGGCGGCTTCGGCGTGCCACTCGTGCGTCTGGATTTTGGCACGTTGTATAACAAATATCACGGCGAAACCGAGCGCAATCTGCGCGATTGCCTCAAACACGCCGAACAATTCGCGCCGTGTGTGCTCTGGGTCGACGAGATCGAAAAGGCGCTGGCCGGCGGCGACAACGACGACGGTGTCTCCCGGCGCGTGCTCGGTTATCTGTTGACCTGGATGGCCGAGCGACGCGAATCCGTGTTCCTGGTCGCAACCGCAAACCAAGTGCGCGACCTGCCAGCGGAACTGCTGCGCAAGGGCCGCTTCGACGAAATCTTCTTCGTCGATCTGCCTGATGTGGCCACACGCACGGAGACATTCACCATCCATCTGGCCAAGCGCGGACTGAAGCCTGAAGATTTCGATCTGGCTGCACTGGTCGCGGCCGCCAATGGATTTTCCGGCGCGGAGATCGAGCAAGCCGTAGTCTCGGCGCAGTATGCGGCCAATGCGGAAATTTGCACAATTGCACAAAAGCATGTCGAAGCTGCGCTGCGCGAAACGCGCCCACTGTCGGTGCTGATGGCCGAACAGGTCGCGTCGCTACGCGCCTGGGCTCAAGGACGCACAGTCAGCGCGGGCTGAGCGCCGGCTCTGCAGGTACGGGCTCGCCAAGCGCGCGCAACATGCGTGCGACGAGAAAATCCTCGGCCCAGCTGCGCAGCGACAGATCGCTGATGAAGCCGCAGTGGCCGCCGTGGGGAACGATGGTGAGCTCGGTCTGCGGCGCCAGCGCGAGGGTGCGGAACTCGGCGACCGGAATCACCGGGTCATCCTCAGCGGTGAGGATCGTCGCAGGAATTGGCAGCGTCACGAGTTTGTCACCGTCGATCGAATAGCCGTCCAGATAATTTTCCAGGCTGCCGAAATCGGTGTGCCGCTGCACCATGCTGCGGGTCAGGTCGCGCATCGTGCCGTGCAACTCGGCCTTGCTGAAAAGTTCGGTTTGTGGAAAAAGCGACTGCTTTTGGCGCAGCGAACCGCGCCACTTGCGCATGAAATAGTGCTCGTAGAACCAGGGTGCGTCCTCGATCGAGGTGAGCGCCGCATGCGGGCTGATCACCGGCGATACCGCGAATACCCAGCGCAGTGGAATTGCTGCCTCCTGCGCACGCACAGCCACGCGCAGGGCGAAATTTCCGCCGAGAGAAAACCCGCCGATGATGAGCGGACGCTCCGGGAAGCGCGCGGATATCTGTTGCACCGCTCCGACCACTTCGTCGATCCGGCACGAGTGGAACAGTTCCTGATTCAGATGATGGGTGGCGCCATGATCACGGAAATTCAGCCGGAACACATCGCAACCTTCGGCGAGCAGACGACTGCCGGTATGTACGATGTAGCTCGACTGGATGCTGCCTTCCCAGCCATGCAGCAACACGGCCAGCGCGCGCGGTTCGGCACGGCTGGTTTGCCGCGTATGGAAACCCTGCAGGCGCACGTCGTTGCCGCAATCCAGGATGCATTCGGTGGCATGGGTTTCCAGCGCCGCGCGACGGCTGCGGTACAGCATGCGACGCACGCCGCTGGAGGCGAGCACCGACTGCACATGCGGATTGCGCAGCCAGCGCGATGGGCGGAAATAATTGCTGTGGCTCATGGCTCGGCAAATCCCAATGCTGCGGCGATGCGCGCGCGCGCGGCGTCCGCGATGGCGCGGCGTCCGTCGCCGTTCAACGGCACCGGTTCGAGAAAATGCAGCTCGGCATCCATGCCGGGACTGCCGAGCAGACGCACAACATTGGCGAAGAAACTTTCCTTTGGCCCGAACGGCACGCTCAAGTCCATTTTTCCACTTTTCCCATAACACAGCGCGACTGGCTGCACCGGCACATTCGCATCAATCGCCACCTGGAAGATGCGCGCATGGAAGGTACGCACGCAGTCGCCGGGGCCGGCGCCGCCCTCCGGAAAAACCCCGGCCGCCATGCCGTCGCGCAGACGTGCGACCACGCGCTGCATCACCGCGCCGAGCGAATGCGCGCTGCCGCGCTGGTGATAGATCGTGCCGGCGCGCGTCGCCAGCCAACCAACCAGGGGCCAGTTCGCGATCTCGGCCTTGGCAACAAAACTCATGGTGCGCCGGCTGTGCATCAGTTCGATATCCAGCCATGAGACATGATTGGCGACAAACAGCACCGCGCCCGGCAGGGGCTCGCCGAAGTGGCGTATGCGGAACCCGAAGATGCGTACCAGGGTGGCCGACCACCAGCGCGTCATCCAGTGATCCAGGCGCTCGCCGCCGACGCGCACCCGATCGGCCAGCGGATTGAACACGATCAGCGCCAGCGGAAACGCAATCAGGATGTGCAGCAGCAGCAAGGGCGTGCGCCACAGGTAACGCCAAGGCTTGCGCCAGTCACGGCGCACGCTAGAAATGGATTCGACCACGGTATTCATCTGCCTGCATGGTAGCCAAGCGCTTGGCGCATGACCAGTGTTGCGGCGCAACAGACCCGTCGCGCAGCGCCGAACAAGTTTTTGCCCGTCATTCCCGCGTAGGCTGGAAACGCTTCACAACAGCGGAGCTGGTCATCCAGCTTTCCAGTGGGTTTAGAGAAGAACTGGATCCCAACCTTCGCTGGGATGACGGCTTATTCCATTTCTAATTCAATAGTGCATTAACAATCCATGGCCAGTGGACGATGGATTTGAATCTGTCGTGCTGGTTTTCTGCATTCCTAAGGGAGATTTCGAGGTGGTCTTCCAAGGCGTCTAGGCTATTGAAGGTGAGATT
>JANXVS010000591.1 GCA_025351555.1 Pseudomonadota bacterium
CTGCTTCCACTCCTTCGGTGGCATCGGCGTCTCGGTCTTCAGCCACGGCTCGATCGAGCGATGCTGGGCATAGAAATTGGTCATGTCCGGAACCAGATCCTTGACCACTTTCATATGCGGCAGCGGGTAGACCTTGACCGCGCCCGAGATGTCCTCCATCGCCGTCAGACACGCGAGCTTGTTGGTGCCGTCGATATTCATCGCGCACGATCCGCAGATGCCTTCGCGACAGGATCGGCGGAACGTCAGGGTCGCATCGATCTCGTTCTTGATCTTGATCAGCGCATCCAGAACCATCGGCCCGCAGGCGGCCAGATCGACTTCGTATTCGTCGATGCTGGGGTTCTGCGTGTCATCCGGATTCCAGCGATAGATGCGGAACGTGCGCACGTTCTTCGCATCCGCCTTGGCCGGGTACTTTTTACCCTTTTGTACTTTGGAATTTTTCGGGAGCGTGAATTCGGCCATGTTGTGCACCTATGCTTGATCCAAGCAACGACTTTTCTTTATTCATCATTCCCGCGCGAGCGGGAGTGACGAGACACTTCAATACGTGCGCGCTTTCGGCGCTACCGCATCCACTTCGTCCGTCATCGTATTCAGGTGCACTGGACGATAGTCGAAACTGGACTTGCCCCTGGCATCGACACTGACCAGCGTGTGCTTCATCCAGTTGACGTCATCGCGATCTTTGAAATCCTCGCGCGCGTGTGCGCCACGGCTCTCGTGGCGCTGTTCGGCCGAGTACATCGTCGCCACGGCCTGACCGAGCAAATTCTGCAATTCCAGGGTTTCGATCAGGTCGGAATTCCAGACCAATGATCGGTCGCTGACCTTGACGTTGGCGAAAGAGTCGTACGCCGCGGAAATTTTCGCGCTGCCTTCCTTCAAGGTTTCGCCGGTGCGGAACACAGCGGCATCTTTCTGCATGATGCGTTGCATATTCAGACGGATATCGGCAGTCGGCTGATCGCCTTTCGCATTGCGGATGCCGTCAAAATTCGCCAGCGCGGCATCGCAGGCCGACATGGGCAGATCCCGGTGTCGCGATCCCGGCTGGATGATTTCCGCAGCGCGATCTGCTGCGGCGCGGCCGAAGATGACCAGATCCAGCAGCGAGTTGGAACCGAGCCGATTGGCGCCATGCACGGAAACGCAGGCTGCTTCGCCGACCGCGAACAATCCCGGCACGATGCAATCCGGATTGTCGCCGCGCTTGCGCACCACTTCGCCGTGGACATTGGTCGGCACGCCACCCATGTTGTAGTGAACCGTCGGCGATACCGGAATGGGTTGTTTGCTCACATCCACGCCGGCGAAGATGCGTGCGGTTTCGGCGATGCCCGGCAGACGCTCGTGGATGACTTCGGGTCCGAGATGCTGCAGGTTGAGATGGATGTGATCCTTGTGCTCGCCGACGCCGCGACCTTCGTTGATCTCGATCGTCATCGCGCGGCTGACCACATCGCGTGAAGCCAGATCCTTCGCGTTCGGCGCGTAGCGTTCCATGAAACGCTCGCCCTTGGAATTGGTGAGGAAGCCGCCCTCGCCGCGCACGCCTTCGGTGATCAGGCAGCCGGCACCGTAGATGCCGGTCGGATGGAATTGCACGAATTCCATATCCTGCAGCGGCAGACCCGCGCGCAGCGCCATGCCGCCGCCATCGCCGGTGCAGGTGTGTGCCGAGGTCGCGGTGAAATACGCGCGGCCATAGCCGCCGGTTGCCAGCACCACGGCATGCGCGCGGAACAGATGCAGGCTGCCTTCGGACATATCCAGCGCAAGCACGCCGCGACAGGCGCCGTCGCTGTCGAAAATCAGATCGAGCGCGAAGTATTCGATATAGAAACGCGCGTCGTGTTTCAACGATTGCTGATACAGCGTGTGCAGCATGGCGTGACCGGTGCGGTCGGCCGCCGCGCAGGTGCGCTGCGCCGTGCCCTTGCCGTAGTGCGTGGTCATGCCGCCGAATGGGCGCTGATAAATCTTGCCTTCCTCGGTACGTGAAAACGGCACGCCGTAGTGTTCCAGCTCGATCACCGCGGCCGGCGCGTTCTTGCACATGTACTCGATCGCGTCCTGATCACCGAGCCAGTCCGAACCCTTGATCGTGTCGTAGAAATGGAAGCGCCAGTCGTCCTCGCCCATATTGCCGAGCGCGGCCGAGATGCCGCCTTGCGCGGCGACCGTATGCGAGCGCGTCGGGAATACCTTGGTCACGCAGGCCGTGCTCAAACCCTTTTCGGCGAGACCAAACGTGGCGCGCAAACCCGCGCCGCCGGCACCGACGACGATCACATCGTACTTGTGTTGCTGAATTTTATACGCTTCCATTTTTTGCCTTTATCCCAAAACAACGCGCACGATCGCGAGCGTGCTCGCGAGCGCGCCGATCACGCAAAAGAATTTGACTGCAAGCTGCGAGGTGACTTCCAGCCAGCGCGTGTGGACGTAGTCCTCGATCACGACCTGCACGCCGAGTTGTGCATGCCAGAACACCGCGATCACGAACGCGATCAGCAGCAAGGCGTTCAACGGCTGGTGCACCAGCGCGCGCGCATGCGCGTAGTCGGCGTGGACGAGCGCCAGTGCGAGGTAGATGATCCAGAGCACCAGAGGAATCAGCGCGACCGCAGTGACGCGCTGGACAATGAAGTGATGCGTGCCGGATTTCGCCGAGCCGAGCCCACGCACACGCTTGAGCGGCGTCTGTAAATCGGTATTGTGCAGATCAGCGGTCATGCGATACCTCCGCGGGCGAACACGCAAGCCCAGATCAAGGCCGTGAGCACGAAGCTGAGCACGACCACGCTCCAGCCTGTGGCGTAGGCGCGCGGAATCTCGAAGCCCCAGCCGGCATCCCACAGAAGGTGGCGGATGCCATTGAACAGGTGGAAGCACAGCGACCAGGACCAGCCGAGTAACAGGAACAGGCCAAATGGCGAGCCGCAGAATCCACGCACGCTGGCGTAGGCATCAGGCCCGGCGGCAAGCGCCAGCAACAACGCGACTACGAGGATCGTGCCGACCGCCAGCGCGACGCCGGTCGCGCGATGCAGGATCGACAGCGTCATCGTCAGCTGCCATTTATAAATTTGCAGATGTGGAGAAAGTGGACGAGAGGATTGCGGCATGGGATATCTCAGAAATCAATACATCTACCGTTCTTTTCCCAGTCGCCGTAGCGCGTAGGGTCCAATCCGCCGCGCCCGCCGATCTCCACCGGTTGCGGCGCTGGCACGGCGTCTTGCACTGCCGGTTCGGCGTCGGGCGGTATTTTGGAGCTGTGTGGCTCGGACATGGCGGACTCGTCAAGGCGCAAAAGCGTAATACGCGGCATCGGATCTGACAACAAGGCTTGATCGATCAACGTATCGCACCTACATTGATCGGCAGTATAACGCCGAACGCTCCTTCACCTATGTCGATCGCGCTGCCGCAGCCGCAACTGCTTCAGATCACCGGTGCCGATGCCGTGGCGTTCGCGCATGCGCAGTTCTGCAACGACGTGATCGCATTGCCGAACGGGCACTGGCAATGGAATGCGTGGCTATCACCGCAGGGCCGCGTGCGTTTTTTCTTCCTGCTGTTGCGCGACACTGAAGATAGCCTGCGCCTGCTCTTGCGCGGCGGTGATGCGCGAGCCATGTGTGCGGCGCTGGCACGTTTCGTATTCCGCGCAAAAGTCTCCTTGCACGCCATTGTCGATGTGCCAGCGTTCGGTTGCAGCGAAGAAGAAGCGTTGACTGCGCTGGGGACATTGCCCCACGGCGACACCCTGGTATGCCGCAGCGGTAGCACGGGTCTGCGTTTGCCCGGATCAAGCCAGCGCTGGTTGTTGCTCGGCTCGCCGGGAGCGGCCGCCGCGCCGGCTTCCGACGTGGCAATGAATCATTGGCGCCTGCACGATATTCGCGCCGGTCTGCCAGAACTTGCGCCCGCCCTTGAGGATCAACTGCTGCCACAATGGTTGGGCCTGGGCCGGCTGGATGCGATCAATGTGCGCAAGGGTTGCTATCCCGGCCAGGAGATCATGGCGCGCCTGCATTTCAAGGGCGGCAACAAGCGCGGACTGTATCGGATTCAGTTGGGTTGCGATGCGTTGCCGGCGCCCGGCACTGTGCTTGTGACGACAACCCCGACTGCGATGGAAAGCGGCATTGTCGTGATGGCGGCCTGGACGTCGGTCGGTCAGGCGGAAGTGCTCGCCGTGCTTGCCGACGCCGCTGCGGCCGATTCTCTGAGCATTGAATCTGCGACCGCGAGCGACATTAAAGTCGTTTCTGGCTTTGCCTGATTCCGATTTGATCCGCCGCGCCTTTCCGCAGTGCGTCTCGCCTTTACCGGAAATTCATGTTATAGCGACCAGGCAACCTGAGGGGGGGAAGCCAACACCATGAATAACAAGTCCAGCGTTCTACCGAAAACCTGCGCCCTGCTGCTGGGCTCGCTCGGCGCCATCATTGCAAACCGCGCGGCCGCCGCCGATTACGTCTTTGCCATCGAACCTTCAAACCCGCCGGAACGCATCCAGGAGATTTACCAGCCGCTGATGACCTATCTGGCCAAGGCCACGGGACAGCACTTCACCCTGGCCACGACCCGGAACTACCACTTCTACTGGCGCGATGTGCAAGCGGCAGCCAAGGCCGACTTCGCCTTCGATCAGGCGCATCTGGCCGACTTTCGCATCCAGCACAGCCACTATGAGCCGCTGGTGCGCACCGCCGAGCCGACCAGCTACGCCCTGGTGACCAATGTCGACATCGGCAAGAAAGGCCCGCCAGGGCTGGTCGGACACAGCATTGTGACGATGTCCGCGCCCAGCCTCGCCTACAGCCTCTTGCTGGAGTTCTATCCGAATCCGGTATTGCAGCCGGACATCCGTTCAAACGCCGCCACATTTCAAAATGCGGTGGATGCGGTGTTCAGCGGCGATGCGGATGCGGCAATGATCCCGACATCGATGCAGACGCAGTATCCAAACCTCACGTCGGTGAAAACCTCACGCGAGTTTGCCGGGCAATGCGTCACCGCCGCGGCAGACGTACCAGCCGAGGTCAAGGCCCAGGTCAAAGAGGCGCTGTTGAAACTGGATTCGGATGCCGACGCTTCCAAACTGCTGCTTGATCTTGGCGTTGCCAAGTTCGTGCCGGCGACCGCTCAGGAGTATGCCGGCGCCGAACAGATTCTCAAGAGCTACGTAAGCTCCAAGTAGCCGTCTTGGCGGCATTGAAGTACGCCAAGCGCACAATGTCGCTTTTGCGCATTTGCCGCGTAATCCACTTTGCACAATTTCCATATTGCCGCAAATTTCACCAAGAGCAACATTTACGCAAGCTTAACGCGCGATAGCGAATCTGAACGACAATTCCCATAATTTAGTGCGCTTGCACTATCGGTTGTGGGATAATGCGCGCCACTCGCCATCGCACTGACGATGTGCGCAAGCAACAGTTTCATCAACCTGAGTGGGATAACGGCGCCGAAGCCGGCGTTGTCAGGATACAGATAGATGCACACCCGGCGCCGACTCACCATCGGCGCCCACGCTGCGGCCCACGGGACGTGCGCCACAGCGGGGGAATCGAAACGATTGCCCACGATCACACCGGAAACCGGGCCTGAGTCCGGACGGACGAATAACCGCGGCGCGATGGCGTCGTTTGTTGCAATCGGGGACGGCGCAGCGCATCGCTGCGACCTCCGGTTGCGACGCGATATTCAAAATCTCGTGAGGTTTTCTGCGATGAAACTGGTTTGGATCCTGTGGCTGGCATCGACATTCCAGCAACCGGTGGGCGATCACGCCTGCCTGGCGGCTACGCTCTATCTGGAAGCGCGTGGCGAATCGGTCAAGGGCCAGATGGCCGTGGCTGAAGTGGCCCTGCGCCGTCGCGAAAGCGGCCAATGGGGCAATTCGCTTTGCGCGGTGCTGAAGGCGCGTGGACAATTTGCTTTGTCCACAACGGGCAAAAATTACATTTTTAGCGATGTGGATTCGTGGCGCGAAGCATGGCTGGTCGCCAACGTCGCCATGGAAATGTGGGCGCTGCCACCTGGCTTGCGCATGGACGTCGTGCCGAAGGCCGACCATTTCTTCGCCTCCAATTCCGGCGCACCTGCCTGGGCCAAGGGCAGCCCGCTGGCAGTGATCGGCGATCACAGCTTCTATCGCGCTGACTGATCGGCGCCGGCTACAATCGGCGCAGGATACAATCGGCACAGGGTATACTTGCAACCGAATTTTCGAGGCGCAAAATGTATACCTTGTACTACGCCCCCGGCGCAGCCAGCATGTGCGTGCATATGCGCGCATCTGCGCGCGCACGGCCCCTACCTGCTCGGCGCGCAATTTTCCTCCGCCGATATTTTCCTGACGATGCTGATGCGCTGGTCGCGCCACACGCCGAGGCAACCAATCGAGTGGCCAGCGCTGCGCAATCTCGCCGGCCTGGTCAGATCGCGGCCGAGCTGGAAACATCTGTACAAACTGGAAGGTTTGACCGAATGGGTCTGACGCGTTACGGACGTTCCACACTTGATAGCGTGAACGAACGGAATCCCGCTGCGACCGCCGAAGCGAAACGCTGCGCAAGACTGGCAGGATTGGACGGCGGCGGCGCTGCGACAATTGCAGGCTGCGGCGGCACTGTATAGGAAATACGTCGCGCCGATGCCTCGCGCGCGCAGCGCACGGCGTCCAGCGCCAGACGATCCCAGCGCAACACCTGCTCCACGGGAATCAAAATCCAACCTGGCACACTGCGATCGGCATATCGCGGATCCCAGCCCTTGGCACCCGGCAACGCGAGCGCCAGCGCCAGACTGCGCCCATGCAACCGGAAAGCCATCGCCACCGGTTGATAGGCCGCGAACGCGTGGCCCTGCAACATCAGGCAGGGCTTGCCATAGAACAGGCCGGCCTGCACCTCATGAGCGCGCTGCAGATACCCCGCAATGGTGTCGTAGCGCGAACGCGCATTGGCCATGATAACGGCTCCCTCTTCGCGCCGTCATGCTAGCGCAAATCGGCTTGCCTTGCCGGCGCTTGGATCACGCGCTGACGATTCGCCCCACAACGCAACGGCGCCGTCACAAGGACGACGCCGCTCCAAA
>JANXVS010000328.1 GCA_025351555.1 Pseudomonadota bacterium
TGCGCCCAGTTCGGCGTCGATGGCGGCGAGTTCGCCATCGCTGACACCGGGATTGACCTGACGCAAGGCGCTCAGGCGCGCATGCTCGCCGCCCAGTTCGCGTTCTGCCGCTGCGAGCGCGGTGGCAATTTCCACGTTGGCAGCTTCCCGCGCCAGCGCCTCGCAGCGCTTGAGCATCGGCGGCACCAGGGCGGTGAGATACTTGCGGTAACGCGATGTATCGATCGCGCGCTCGCTGGCACGCGCGAGCGCGGCGGCGCGCGGACGCCAGTCTGGGCGCGCGGCGAGCTTGGTATCCACAATGATGCAAAGTGGAAGCGGTGGCAGGAAGCGGTCGGCGTGCAGGGCTGGCGCGGCGACGCAATCGAGCACGAACACGGCTTGCAGCAGCACGGTTTTCGGCGCCAGTGCATCGTCGACAAGGAAGGCGGCATTGCCTTGTTCGGAACCGAGCAGCACGTCGACGGCGCTGCTGACCATCGGATGATCGGCACGCAGCAGCGGCAGTTCCTCGCGTGCGAGCGCCGTGGCGCGATCGAACGTGATCTGCTGCGGGCCATCTTTCAGTCCCGGCAAGCCATCGCTGCTTTGGTATTCCGGGTCAAGCACGAACCGGCGCTCGCCGTGCTCGTCGTTGTGCACGCCGAACTGCTCGAACAGACGCAGGACGAAATCATCGCCAGAGCGATCCGCGTCAATCTGCAGCAGTGCATGCCGCAGGGTTTCCGTCCGCGCCTCGCGCAGGTTCGCCAGTTCCAGCAGGCGATCGCGGCCGTGACGGATGCGCGCCGACAACTCGGCATGCAACGCACGTGTTTCCGCAATCAGCACGTCGATTTCCGCGTCGGGTTCCTCGGCGCCATGCGCGTGTTCGATCGCCAGCGCAACCAGGCGTGAGCCAAAACGCTGGTACAGTTCGCGGCCGTCGGCCGGGCTGGTCTGGAATGCGTCCAGGCCATCGCGATACCAGTGCGCCAGCACCCACTGTGCGCTGCCGGTGAACGCGGCGAAATGCACGCGGATGTCATGCTGCTGGCCGATGCGGTCGAGGCGACCGATGCGTTGTTCGAGCAGGTCTGGATCCAGCGGCAGATCCCACAAAATGACATTGTGCGCAAACTGGAAATTGCGGCCTTCCGAGCCGATTTCGGCGCACAGCAGCAGGCGCGCGCCCTCGGCTTCGGCGAAATGCGCGGCGTTGCGATCGCGCTGCACCACGGTCATGTCTTCGTGGAAGCGCGCGAGCTTGATGCCGCTTCGCGTGCGCAGCGCGTCTTCGAGCGCGAGCACCTTGGCACGGCTGCGGCAGACGAGAAAGAATTTGTCCTGCGGCGATTGTTCCACGAGTGCCAGCAACCACGGCAGGCGCGGATCGTCGACGTAGTTGAGTTCCAGCGGCGCCGGTGGCTGCTGCACATCGGACAGGAATTCCGCGAGCAGATGCTGACGCTGGTCGTCATTGAGCAGTTCGCCATCGAGTTCCGTGAAAGCCTGAAGGCGCTGCGGAAATCCGCCGACCACGGCGCGGCGGTTGCGGAACAGGCTGCGCCCGGTGCCGTGGCGATCGATCAGCGCATCGAGCACGGCGCCGACTGCAGCCGCATCGGTCGGGTCCAGATGCTCGACGGCCTTGCGCAGTGCGCGGTCGTCATGCAGACGCGCGGCGAGCTTGCCGCGTTCGTCGGCCGTGAGGCTTTGTGCATTTTGCAACTTTTCCACAATGCCTGAAAGTTGCGAATAATAGTCAGCTTCCCGCTGGTACTGCTCCAGATCGTGATAGCGCGCCGGATCGAGCAGGCGCAGGCGCGCAAAGTGGCCGCTGCGCCCTAGCTGTTCCGGCGTCGCAGTGAGCAGGATCAGCCCGGGTGTTTTCGCCGCCAGACGCTCGACCAGCGCGTATTCCGGGCTTGTGGCTTCTGGGCTCCAGGCCAGATGGTGCGCCTCGTCGACGACAGCCAAATCCCAGCCGGCGTCGAGCGCCTGTTGCGCGCGCTTGCCCGAATCGCGCAGAAAGGCCAGATCGACGATCACGAGTTGCTCGTCCTCGAACGGATTGCGGCCGTCGCCGGATTGCTCGATCGCCTCGCAGCGTTCTTCGTCAAAAATGGAAAATGGCAGGTTGAAACGCCGCAGCAGCTCGACATACCACTGATACAGCAAGGTTACCGGCAGCAGGATCAGCACGCGTGCGACGCGGCCGGTTGCCAACAGGCGCGAAAGAATCAGGCCGGCCTCGATGGTCTTGCCGAGGCCTACTTCATCGGCGAGCAGGGCGCGCGG
>JANXVS010000330.1 GCA_025351555.1 Pseudomonadota bacterium
CAGCAGCTTCGCCTTCCCGGCGCCGCGACCGAAGCGGCCGTGTCCGGCGAAAAGTATAATTATATACGAACCGAACAAGTGCAGATGCGCGAGAACCACGAGACGATCACGCCGCGCGGCGAGCAGCCGATGTTGCCGGAAGTGCACGATTTTCTCGCCAGCCCTGCGATGGATGTCGCGCCCAAGGACCAGCGCGCAGGCAAGCGCGGAGGCAAGCATCCGTGAGCGTGGCGCAATGACTGCGCCTGCAGCGGCGTCAGTGGCGCATCCGCCGCGGCCGAGCTTCGGCTTCGCCCGCCGGAACGGCGCGACCTTGACGGCGTGGCGCGAGAATGTTGCCGAGATCGCCTGCCGCGACGGCGTAAAACCCGAGGTGCTGGCGGAATTGCGCCGCTATCTGGGCGTGCCGCTCAAGCTCACGCGTCACAATGCGGCGGACTACGAGCGTTTGCTGCGCTCGCTGTACGAACAGGGCGACGACGCGCGCGCGATGGTCGCCGATTTCGACGACGATATGGATTTGAAAACCCTCGCCGACGAATTGCCCGAGCCCGAGGACTTGCTCGAATCCAAGGACGATGCGCCGATCATTCGTCTGATCAACGCGCTGCTGACCGAAGCGGTGAAGGAAGGCGCGTCGGATATCCACATCGAGCCATTCGAGAACCGCCTGGTCGTGCGCTTCCGCATCGATGGCGTCTTGCGCGAAGTGCTGGCGCCGCAGAAAGCGATCGCAAATGCGGTGGTCAGTCGCATCAAGGTGATGGCGCGGCTTGACATCGCCGAGAAACGCCTGCCGCAGGATGGCCGCATCGGTCTGCGCATCGCCGGACGTCCGGTCGATGTGCGCGTGTCGACGATTCCGGCCGGCCACGGTGAGCGCGTGGTGCTGCGACTGCTCGACAAGCAGGCGGGCAAGCTCGATCTCAAGCAGCTCGGTATGGCGCCGGGTACGCTGCAACATTTAAGCGAAACGATCGAGCGCCCGCACGGTATACTTTTGGTGACTGGCCCAACGGGTTCCGGCAAGACCACGACGCTGTACGGCTCGCTGCTGCGGCTCAACGATTCCAGCCGCAACATCATGACGGTGGAGGATCCGATCGAGTACTACATCGACGGCGTCGGCCAGACCCAGGTCAACACCAAGGTCGAGATGACGTTCGCACGCGGTCTGCGCGCGATCCTGCGTCAGGATCCAGACGTGGTGATGATCGGCGAAATCCGCGATCTGGAAACCGCACAGATTGCGGTACAGGCATCGCTCACGGGACATCTGGTGCTATCGACCCTGCACACGAACTCCGCGGTCGGCGCGGTGACGCGCCTGCGCGACATGGGCGTCGAGCCATTCCTGCTGTCGTCATCCTTGATCGGCGTGCTCGCGCAGCGCCTGGTGCGCGTGTTCGATCCGGCGTTGCGGGAAATGTATACAGCGACGCCGCGTGAGTTGGCGGCCTTTGGCAAGCCGGCGGAACTGCGTGCTGATCTGTATCGTCCCGACGCGCAACAGGTCGGGCGTCACGCTGGCTATCGCGGTCGCACCGGCATTTACGAATTCGTGCTGGTCGACGAGGAACTGCGCCGCCTGATCCACGCCAATGCGGCCGAGGCGGATCTCGAACGCCACGCACGCACGCGCACATCGAGCATTCTCGACGATGGCTGGGACAAATGCGTCGCCGGGATCAGTTCGGTCGAGGAAGTGTTGCGGGTGACACGCGAAGAGTGATTTTTTACGGGGAAAACCATGAGCCTGATTGCACAACTCACGCGGCACAAATCCATCGAGCAGTTACAGGCCGATCTCGGCACGCGCAAGGATTTCCGACGCGTGCTCGGGCTGTGGCAGCTCACCGCGATCGGCCTGGGTGGCATCATCGGCGTCGGCATCTTCGTGCTCGCCGGGCAGCAGGCCGCGATGAACGCGGGGCCCGCCGTGGCGCTGTCGTTCATCATCGCCGGTATCGCCAGTACGGCCGCTGCGCTGTGCTACGCGGAATTCGCCGGACTCATCCCCGTCACCGGCAGCGCCTACACTTATGGTTACGCCGTGCTCGGCGAAGGCATTGCCTGGCTGCTCGGCTGGGATCTGTTGCTCGAGTACGCGTTGATTGTCGCCGCGGTAGCGAGCGGCTGGTCGGGCTACGTGCTCAACTTGCTTGATGCCTTCGGTATTCATGTGCCTGGGGCATTGCGCGGTGCCCCCGGCTCGGGTCCAGGCCACGCATTCAATTTGATCGGTGCCACCGTGGCGATGGCGGTCGCCGTGCTGTTGACCTTGCGCACAGAGTGGGGCGCGCGTGCCAATACGCTGATCGTGGCGATCAAGATAGTGGCGGTGGTGCTCGTCATCGGTGTCGGCGTTTTCTATGTCAACCCGGCGAACTGGCATCCGTTCGTCCCCGAGCGCGTTGTCGACGCGCAGGGTGTCGGACACTTCGGTTGGCCCGGTGTCGTCACCGCTGCGGCCGTCGTGTTCTTTGCCGTGTTTGGTTACGACACACTCACCACGGCCGCCGAAGAAGCGAAGAACCCGCAGCGTGACCTGCCGCGCGCTATCCTGCTGTCGCTTGGGGTTTCGATGACGCTGTACATTGCGATCACGCTGGTGTTGACCGGGATGGTGCCGTACACGCAACTCGGCAACGAGGCGCCGGTTGCGCAGGCGTTTCAGGCGCTCGGCATGAAGTGGATCGGCGCAGCGATTTCGGCCACGGCGATCGCCAGCATCCTCAGTGTGATCTTCGCCTTCATGCTGGCGGCAGCGCGCATCTGGTTTGCACTGTCGCGCGATGGTCTGCTGCCCGGCTGGTTCGCGAAAGTGCATCCGCGCTACGGCACGCCGCATCGGCCCACGATCGTGCTTGGCGTGTTTACCGCTGTCGTCGCCGGGCTGTTTCCGCTCGGCGAAGTCGCCAAACTCGTCAACATCGGCGTGCTCTCGGCGTTTATCGTGATCTGCGCCGCGGTGCTGCTGTTGCGTTCGCGCAAGCCTGAATTGCCGCGCGCCTTCCGCACGCCGTGGGTGCCATTCGTGCCGTTGGTCGGCATTGCGTTCTCGATTTGGCTATTGTCCGAACTTGCCCTGATCACCTGGATGGTATTCCTGGTCTGGCTCGCTCTGGGCTTGGTGATTTATTTCGGTTACGGCATTCGTCACAGCAAGCTCGCGCAAGGCGCGCAGAAGTAGGCGAACGCGCATGCCCGCCTTCGCCTACCAAGCCCTGGACCAAGCCGGCAAGACCCAGCGCGGTGTGCTGCAGGGCGACACCGCGCGTGCGGTGCGCGCGGTCTTGCGCGAGCGTGGCCTGAATCCACTTGAAGTCGCGCCGGTAACCGAAGCACAACAACGTAGTGGGCTGTTCCGACGCGGCTTGAGTGCTGCGCAACTGGCGCTGCTCACGCGTCAGTTGGCGACCTTGCTCAAAGCCGGCTTGCCGGTCGATGAGGCGCTCGCCGCGCTGGCCGAGCAGAACGACGACCAGCGCGCGCGAGCCCTGGTCGGTGCGTTGCGCTCGCGCGTACTCGAAGGTGCGGGACTCGCCGCGGCACTGGCCGACTCGCCAGACAGTTTTCCGGAAATCTATCGCGCATCGATCGCGGCGGGCGAGCAATCCGGCCGGCTCGATCAGGTGTTGGCGCGCCTGGCCGATTACAGCGAAGCGCGCGATGCGCTGAATCAGAAAGTCTGGGCGGCGCTGGCGTATCCGTTGTTGTTGACGATCGTGGCCGTTGCCGTGGTCAGTGGCTTGCTCGTGTATGTCGTGCCGCAGATCGTCGGCGTGTTCACGCAGATGCATCAGACCTTGCCGCTCCCAACGCGCGCCTTGCTCGCGCTGAGCAGCTTCGTCAAAGTCTGGGGTTGGTTGCTGCTGGTGCTGATCGTGGTCGCGGCCATTGGCGGCAAACTCGCGTTGCGCACTGAGCAAGTGCGTTACGCCTGGCACGGCGCGCTGTTGCGCCTGCCGCTGATTGGCCGTCTCGTGCGCGCGGCTAACACCGCGCGCTGCACGCGCACCCTGGCCCTGCTCACGGCGAGCGCCGTGCCGTTGCTCGATGCCCTGAATATCGGCGCGCAGGTGATGCCGAACCTGCCGATGCGCGCGGCGGTGAAACGCGCGGCGCTGAAAGTCCGCGAAGGCGGCAGTTTTTCGCGCTCGCTCGGCGATAGCGGCTACTTCCCGCCGGTCGCGCTGCGATTGATCGCGAGCGGCGAACGCGCCGGCGAACTCGAACACATGCTCGACGAAGCCGCCAATCACCAGCAGCGTGAACTGGATCGCTGGATGACGACGCTGACGGCGATCCTCGGCCCGCTGGTGATTCTGCTGGTCGGTGCCATGGTGCTGTTCATCGTGCTCGCAATCCTGCTGCCGATCTTCAACCTCAACCAGATGGTCAAATGATCAAGTTCGACCTGGTCGGTAAACGCTATCCATCCGGCCACGAGGCGCTGGCGGAATTGAGTTTTGAACTCGCGTCCGGCGAGATGGCCTTCGTCACCGGACATTCCGGCGCCGGTAAAAGTACACTTTTAAAACTTGTCGCATTGCTCGAGCGGCCGAGCCGCGGGCAGATCACGGTCAATGGCCAGAATCTCAATCACACGCGCCGACGAGGTATTTCGCAGGTGCGCCGCGGCATCGGCATGGTGTTCCAGGATCACCGCTTGCTATTGGATCGCAGTGTGTTCGACAACGTCGCCCTGCCGCTGGTGATTGCCGGTACCGCGCGCGAGGAGACGGCCAAGCGCGTGCGCGCAGCACTGGACAAGGTCGGCTTGCTGGCCCGCGAGCAAGCGGCGCCGGTCGCGCTATCGACCGGTGAGCAGCAACGCGTCGGCATCGCGCGCGCGATCGTGGCCAAGCCGCCGGTGCTGATTGCCGATGAGCCGACCGGCAATCTCGATCCGCACTTGTCGGCGGAAATCATGGCGCTGTTCGGCGAGTTCCAGCAGGTTGGCACGACGGTGCTAATTGCCAGTCACGATCTGGCTTTGGTGAAGCGCATGGGCAAGCGCGTATTGGTGCTTGATCACGGCAAACTTATTGACGATTTCAGGCCCGGCGCATGAACCGCCGCAAACCGCAGAATCGCCTGAAGCCTGCCGCACCGCTGCCTTCTGCGGCGGCAACACCAGCGCGCGCGCGGCTGAGCCTGCGCGCGTGGCGCGAACAGCATCTGTACAGCCTGTTCTCCAGTCTCGGCCGGCTCGTGGCCCGGCCGTTTGCGACCGCGTTGACCTTGACCGTAATGAGTCTGGCGATGGCCTTGCCGCTACTGTTCTGGCTGCTGCTCGACAATGCGCGCCAGGTGAACGGCAGCGTCGAGGATGCACGCGCGATCAGCGCGTTCTTGAAACCCGATCTGGATGCCGCAGCGGTGCAGGCGCTGACAAAACGCGTACGCGTACGCGCCGATGTGGCCGCGGTCGAGGTCAAATCCCCCGAGCAGGGGCTGGCTGAATTCCGTGACCAGTCCGGATTTGCCGATGCGCTCAAGGTTTTGCACTACAATCCTCTGCCGGCGGTACTCATGATCACAGCGCGCAGCGATGCGGCGAGGGTCGATGCGGCGCCGGCGCTGGTGGCGGAACTTGAGAAAGATCCGGCGGTGGATCTGGTGCAGTACGATGCGCAATGGCGGCAGCGTCTGAACGCGATTCTGGCGCTGGCCGCACGCGCCGCCGCGGTGCTCGCCAGTCTGCTGGCGTTGGCGGCGCTGCTGGTAGTCGGCAACACCGTGCGTCTGGATATCCAGGGACGCAGCGACGAGATCGCGGTGATGCAGCTGCTGGGCGCGAATGATGGGTTTGTGCGGCGTCCGTTTTTGTATACCGGCTTCTGGTACGGAGCGTTTGCAGGGGTGCTGACCTTGATGCTGATCGGAATCGTCGAATGGGCTTTGGCCGCGCCGCTGGCGCAACTGGCGGCGAGCTACGAGCATCGCTTCGACGTGCATGGTCTGGCCTTGTCGGGCATGGCTGCCGTGCTTGGCGCTGCAGCGTTGCTGGGCTGGCTCGGTGCGTGGCTGGCAGCCTCGCGGCATATCGCGCTCGGCCAGCCGCAATAAGGAAACGATGATCATGGAAGCCGCACTCACCCGCCATATCGCCAGCGAAACGCCGCGGGTCATGGTGGTGGACGGCTCCAAAGTCGTGCGACGGCTGATCGAACAATTGCTCAAGGCCGATCTGCCCGGCGTGACGGTGTTGTCATGCGAAACCGGCGCCGAGGCCAAGAAGCAGCTTGAAGCCGGCGTTATCGATCTGGTCACCACCGCGCTGCGTCTGCCGGACATGGATGGACTGGAGCTCGCCCGTCACGTACGCGAACACGCGCCGCAGGCGTATATCCCGATCGTGATCGTGTCCGGCGACGTCAATGAGCGCCTGATCAATCGCGAGTTGTCCGAGTACGTCACCGACTACTTCGACAAGTCGCTCGGATTCAAGGCACTGACCGCCTTCATTCACGGGTATATCCAGCCGCAATCGCGGGTGACTGGCGACGTGCTCTATGTCGAGGACAGCCGCGTGGTCGCGCTGGCGACGCGGCGCATGTTGGAGAAATACGGTCTGACCGTACTGCACGTCACCAATGTCGAAGACGCCATTGCCTTGCTCGAGACGGCGATGGTGCAGGGCAAGACTCCGGGCGTGGACGTGGTTCTTTCCGATGTGAATCTGAAGGGCGAACTCACGGGCGCTGATTTGTTGGATCGTCTGCGAGCCGATCCGGCATTTGCCAAGGTCGACATTGACAGCGTGGTCGATCCAAAGACATTTGTGGGCCGGGCACCTGAACAAGTGGAAGAGTTCATCGCGGAGGAAGTGGATCCTGTCATTGAC
>JANXVS010000011.1 GCA_025351555.1 Pseudomonadota bacterium
CGGAAAACATCCAATTACCGTTCACCTTGACACTGCCATCGGTCGTCGCACCCGCCTGAAAACTACGGATGCCCAGAGGGCGATGAAAGGCCTGAGCGCGCTTGTCGCTGTCTAAACGGATAACGTTGAGGTCGATCAACCCGTTTTCGATCAGCACCGCAGTCGGGCCGTCGGCCGTCGGCATCCACGCGACGCGCCAGAAGTAATGGCTGTGGTTCGGCAAACCTAGGTTGTCATAGAGCGCCTCGTGGGACGACCACCCGTTGCACTTGTTCAAAAACTTATTCTTTCTATGACAATCCGTCCCCTGGCCTACCTGTTCGTCGCCCTCGTTTATGTTCAAATAGGTGGTGTGTCCGCTCTGCACGCTAAATAGCGCGTAGTCTTTGTCATCGCTCTTTCCGGCGATGCTTTTGGCCATACTGGCAATTTGCGCGAATTGCTTGAACGGATTCGCGCTCTCCTCCTGGGAAACCTCGCGCCGAAGTAGAACATAGTTGGTGCTGGCAACGTCGCCATGCTGGTACGGGGCGAGTCGATACGCTGTGGGGAGCGTTTGCGTCGTCGTCGCGCCTGCCAGCGCGTAGGAAATAACCACAGTACTGCGTGCCAAGATCACGCGCCGGCCAGCGGGGATCGCCGTTTCGCCGGCGAGCTGCGCACCATCCATCGACTGGAATTGGATGTTGCCGGGAGCACCCGAAATGGTGCCCACGGTAACAGGCTCCAGTTGCGAGTGCACATTCGTGTAGCGCACGAGCACAGACATCGACGCCTGCTCCAAGAAATAAGTAACGTCTCCGCTCGTTGAATCTCCGCCGAATTCGACGATCTTTCCCTGTGTGTCGATGAAGGGTTTACCATCGAACAAGAAGCCATCTTTCTGCGGCGTGAACACGGTGACGGCGCTCTGCGCGTGACGCTTTTCGATTTCCGCAGCCAATTGCGCCGATGTCCACTGCGCCGCGCCCGCTGGCGCTGGACCTGCGGTCATCGCCGGGGAATAGTTGGACAGGCTCGGATTCGCCGGTGCAATTCCGGCCGCCTCCTTCATCGCGCGCAACTGCAGTTGCACGCGCTCCTTATCCGACAGCCCGGGCGTGGACTGCGCCATCACCTGTGCGTCAATCACATCGGCGCGCATCTTGCGCATCTTTAAGAGAAACTGCTCTTCGCGCTCGGCGTTAAGTTCGAGACCCTGCTTCTTGTATGCAGTACGCATCTGCTCAATCGCTCTGCGCTCATCCTGGTTTTGGGGACCGTTGGCAAGCGCGCTAATCGACAGCGTTGCGCTGGTCAGTATCCATGCGATTTGCATCCACCTCATGGGTTTCACCCCGCTATGTTGGTTGTTCTTGCTGCGGCTACCGCGCTGCGGCGCGAACGCACAATACGCGATTGCTGGTCGAGTTGGCTATGCTTTCGGCGTGACGGCTGCCGTTATGCAGGTTGACCGTCCACGCCTGTGTACCGTCGCCGACGCGCGTGCCGCTCCAGAACGACGCCGCCGTCAGATGAAATAGTGTTGTCACGTTGCACGTCAGCACGCCGCAGCGCGCCGCGCCCTGATTTGGCGCCGTGCCGTAAAGGCCGGCAAGTTCATTTTCGGTCGGCAGGCGCCAGCCGCTTCCCTGTTGCGTGCAGTGGCCCGCGGCATTGTTCCAGAAGGTTTCGCTGCCGTTGTCGGTTTGCGTCCAATCGACCCTCGCTTGGCCGTCAGCCAGCACGTTGTTCGCAAGCACCGAGAAGCGCGCTGTAGTGGAGACTTTCGCCTCGACAATTGCAGCGCCATGTCGCGCGGGTTTTTCGACAGCCGCTGTGACGTTCTCCTTATGCGCGGACGCAGGTGCCTGCGGTGCTGCGTGGACAACGGGTTTCGGCGGCGCTTCCGCCACTGCGTTGCGCGGTGCAGCAGTTACCGCAGGTCGAGCCGCCTCCGGAACCGTCATCGCAACCGGCGCTGGCTCAGTCGTGACCGACCTCGGCACGTGCGCCCCATCGGACAACGCGGTTTCTGGTAATGCCGGCTGCGCAAGTCTGCGCGAAACTACCCAACCCAGCAAACTGAGTACCACAATCATCGTCACTGCAATCCACAGGAACGCGGCGCTGCGCAA
>JANXVS010000013.1 GCA_025351555.1 Pseudomonadota bacterium
GTTTCTTTCACAACCGGTGACGCGTGCGCGATTTCGTGCGAGAGCTGGTTGGTGAACTTTCGCGAAAAGTGCTCCGATTATGGCTCGCGCGTGAAACTCCTCTTGGGCTCGCTTGGCCCAGGCGTCGTCGCAGGCGCGGCAGCAACTTCGTTCGCATCCTTGTGCAGCACGAAGGTGTTGGCCAGCAGCAATACGACGGCAATTGCGAGTATCGCAATGATCCAGCGATCGAGCTTCTTGCCGATCGCGCGCATGATCGAGTCAGAACGATCGACGTCGCTTTCGCGCTGGATGCCTTGCGGCGTCCATTCGTAGAACCACGAGAACAGCAGCACGAATGGAAATCCGATCGCTGCGGCAACCACAATCCAGCGCACCACCCACTCGGCAATGTGGAAAAATGGAAAAACCTGCGTCGCCACCTGCACCAGCAGCCACGCGCTCGCCGCGTAGAAAACCGCGGCGCGGTATACATTGCGGCGCTTGAGTTCGGTGAGGAAGTTCATCGGCAGGTGAATGCGTCGGGGCCGTTTTCAGGCGTGGGCGAACACAGATCCGGCCAGCGGTTTTGCTTCCAGTAGTCGAGCAGACCGATGCGCTTGGCGAAGCCCTGAAAAGCCGGGCTCTGGCGCGCCTTGCGCGACCATGCTTCGGGCTGCCACAAGCCGTTCAAGTACGCGTCGGACAAGCCGGTCTTGCTGCGCTCGTAGTCTGCGAACGAGCGCTCCGGTTCACCCAGGTGCATCAGGAACGTGGGCGTCCAGTCGTCGTCGGCATTCGCGACCATGATTGTCAGCGCCGCGCGGCGCAGCGTTTCGCCCTGATAGCTGCCGCGATAAATCGCTTCCAGGTTGGCGGGCGACAGTTTCGAGCCGAAGCCGATGACACCGCTCGCGAAGTGCTTCGCCCCAGCATCGAAGTCGCCGACCGTGGCGTCGTGCAACGCAAACAGCCATGCGCCGAACACAGATCCGCGATCTTCGGTGCGCCGTGCCAGGGCGATCGTGCCGGCGTCGTCGCCTGCGCGCCAGCGCTCGATGCCCTTATAGAAGAGCAACAGTGGGTTCGCCGGGTCGTTGATCAACGCCACATCGATCCGCGCTTCGGCGTCGGCCGTGCGTCCCATCGCGGACAATTCGTTCGCCGCCCAGTTGTTCGCCGCCAGATTGTCGGGGCCGAACTCGCGCGCGCGCTGCATCGGTTTGACCATGTCGACGTAGTGGCGCCGCGAGAACTGGTTGTAGCTCAAGGCTGCGTAAGCCTCCGCATCGTTGGGATCGAGCGCGAGTGCGCGTTGCGCGGCCTGATCCGAGGCTTTCCAGTTCGCCGCCCAGTCGCCGCCGACGTACTGCGCCAGCACCGCGTAGGCGACCGCCTGCTTCGACCAGGCGCGCGCGAACTTCGGATCAAGCGCGGTGGCTTTCTGCAGCAGCGCGATCGCCTGCGGCAGGCTGTCGCCGACACGGCGATTGACCAGCGTTTGCGCTTCGACAAACAGCGCATAGGCGTCGGCGTTTTCTGTCGCTACCGGCACCAGCCGCGTTCTCTGGTCGCCCTGCAACACGACCTTGAGCTGATCGGTGATCGCGCGTGCGATGCGCTCCTGCAGCTGGAACACGTCAGACAAATCGCCATCGTAGCTTTCCGACCAGAGATGGAAGTCATCCTCGGTCTGAATCAGTTGCACCGTAATGCGCACCTTTTCGCCCTGCTTGCGCACCGAGCCTTCCAGAATATTGGCGACATTCAGCACTTTCCCGATCGTGCGCAGATCTTCATTCTTGCCCTTGAACGAAAACGACGAGGTGCGACCCGCGACTTTCAGATCCTTCACCTTAGCCAAGGCGTTCAACAGTTCTTCGGCCATGCCGTCGGAGAAATATTCCTGATCGTGCGTGGGACTCAGATCGGTGAACGGCAGCACCGCAATCGACTTGCGCGCAGCCGTCGACGCCGGCGGCCTGGCATCGACGAGCATCGCCGCATCGCGCCGCGGCGCCAGTACGAACTTGTCGAAGGCAAAGTATACAAGTGCAAGAATCAGCACCGCGATGATCAGCCGATCCATGCGTCGCGCGGTCTGCGGCGCGATCGATTCTTCCGGTTTCACCTCGGCGTCGCGCTTGAGACCTTCGGGCGTGAGCTCGAACACCCAGGCAATTACCAGCGCCGGGATGAACCCGAGCGCCATCACGATCACGATGCTGCGCGGCAGCCAGTCGGGCGCCCCGAACATCGGCAACACGGTACCCGCGACCTGCACCAATAGCCACGCGCCGACGAGGTACAAACCCGCCATGCGGATCACGTTGCGGCGCTTGAGTTCGGTGAAGAAGGTCATCGGCAGGTGAACGCGTCGGTGCCGTTTGCGGGCGTAGGCGAGCACAGATCCGGCCAGCGGTTTTGCTTCCAGTAGTCGAGCAGGCCGATGCGTTTGGCAAAGCCCTGGAACGCCGGACTCTGGCGGGCCTTGCGCGACCAAGCCTCGGGTTGCCACAACCAGAGAAGGTAACCATCGGATAAGCCGGTCTTGCCATGCTCGAAGGCATCAAACGAGCGCTCTGGCTCGGCCAATTGCAACAGGAACGTGGGGGCCCAGTCGTCTACGGCATTCGCATCCAGGATTGCCAGCGCGGCGCGACGTTGCGTCTCGCCCTGGTACGTGCCGCGATAAATCGCTTCCAGGTTGGCGGTAGACAGCTTCGAGCCGACGCCGCGGCAGCCGCTCGCGAAATGTTTCGCGCCGGCGTCCAAGTCGCCCACCACGGCGTCGTGCCACGCGAACAGCAAGGCGGCGAACGCCGGTCCGCGATCTTCGGTGCGCCGCGCTAGGGCGATCGTGCCGGCGTCGTCGCCTGTGCGCCAGCGCATCATGCCCTTGTAGAACAGCAGCAGTGTGTTTGCGGGGTCGTTGATCAACGCCGCATCAAGCCGCGTTTCGGCCTCCCGCGTGCGCCCCATCGAGGACAATTCGTTTGCCGCCCAGTAGTTCGCCGCCAGATTATCGGGGCCGAACTCCCGCGCGCGCTGCATCGGTTCAACCATGGCGACGTAACGGCGCTGCGAGAACAGGTTGTAGCTCAAGGCCGCGTAGGCCTCTGCATCGTCGGGATCAATCGCCAGCGCGTTGTGGGCCGCTTGATCCGAAGCTTTCCAGCTCGCCTGCCAGTCGCCGCCGACGTATTGCGCCACCACCGCATAGGCGACTGCGAGTTTCGACCACGCGCGCGCGAACTTAGAATCGAGCGCGGTGGCTTTTTGCAACAGCGCGATCGCTTGCGGCAGGCTGTCGCCGACACGACGATTGACCAAGGTCTGCGCTTCGACAAACAACGCGTAGGCATCGGCGTTGCTGGTCGCCACCGGCACCAGCCGCGTGGCCTGGTCTCCCTGCAGCATGACCTTGAGCTGGCCGGTGATTGCGCGTGCGATGCGCTCCTGCAATTCGAACACGTCGGCCAGATCGCCGTCATAGGCCTGCGACCACAGATGCGTGTCGTCCGATGCCTGGATCAACTGCGCGGTGATGCGCACTTTCTCGCCCTGCTTGCGCACCGAGCCTTCGAGCACATTGGCGACACCGAGCGCTTTGCCGATCGTGCGCAGATCCTCGTTCTTGCCCTTGTAGTAGAACGACGACGTGCGCCCGGCGACTTTTAGATCCTTCACCTGTGCGAGCGCGTTGAGAATTTCCTCGGCCATGCCATCGGAGAAGTATTCCTGGTCGTGACCGGGCGACAGGTCGGTGAACGGCAGCACGGCGATGGACTTGGCGGACACAGCCGCCGACAACGCGGGTTGCCTGGCATCGGCAAGCATCGCCGCTTCGCGCCGTGGCGCCAGCACGAACTTGTCAAAACCGAAATACGCCAACGCGAGCGCGAGCATCGCGATGATCAGGCGATCCATGCGCCGTGCGGTCTGAGGCGCGATCGATTCTTCCGGCTTCACTTCCTCGTCGCGCTTCAAACCCTGCGGCGTGAGCTCGAACACCCATGCGAAAATCAGCGCCGGCACGAAGCCTAGCACCAGCACAATGATCAACGCACGCAGCACCCAGCCCGGTACATCGAAAGCAGGGAACACCGTGCTCGCCACTTGCGTGAGCAGCCACGCGCCGACGAGATACAAGCCCGCCATGCGGATGACGTTGCGACGCTTGAGTTCGGAAAGGAAGGTCATGGTGTCCACTGCCTGGTGTTACCCACGGCGTCGAGACGACCGGCAACAATTTCGTATACAACGTCGCACTTGTACACGGCTGACGTCGATGCAGTTCTGGTCATGGTTTGACCTGCTTCATCTGTGTGGCTTCTGCGTCCGCCAACAAATTGTGGAAACGCGGATCGTCGCGCAGGTTGTCCCAGTACGGCCACCAGCGAAGATCACCGGTCGAGACCGGCACAGGCGACGTCATCAGCGCCTCGATCGACGCCAACGCGTGGTCCCTGCGGCCGGCCAGGGCCTGCGCGTTGGCGCGAGCCCGGAGCAGGCCGGCACCAATGTACTGATCGTCGCCGGTGAGTCTGATACTTTGCTCTGCCTCGTGTTCGGCAGCGTCGGCATCGCCGAGGCCGGCGTTGATGAGGGCCAGATTCGATGCAAGGTAGCCATTGTCGTTCCACGATACACGCAGTGCCTCGAGCCTGCGCTTGCCTTCAGCAAAAGTCTTGAGCGCGGCCTTCTCGTCTCCGGCACGGCGTTGCGCCCAGCCCAGCGTCGCGTAGTAGGAAGCGGTCCAGCCGTCGAGCACGAAATCCGTCGCCGCCATTGCCGCGGTGAGGCCCGTGATCACCGCGCCGAAGTGTCGGCGATACAACAGGTAGTTCATTTGCGCACCCAGCAGCGTGGCATCGCCGAGCTGCAATGGCAGTGGCTCGAACAACTGCCCGGCGGCATCGAGGTTGCCTTCGGCCATCCAGGACCCGGCCTTGCCGATGATCACGGCCGGATCGCCCGGACGAAATGTCAGTGCGCGGTCGAACCAGACACGGGCCGCTGGGTGGCGACCAGTGGCATCGAGTGTTTCGCCGAGACTTGTCAAGTTCGTGGTGTTCTGCGGGTCCCGGTCGAGCGAGCGTTCCAGCAATTCGATGGCGCGGTCGTAGTGGCCACGACGGCGTTCAAGATAAGCCTGCGCGGCGAGGATGTCCGGGCTGTTCGGCAAGCGTTTCGCCGCCTCGGCGAACGCTGCGCCGGCCCCGTCGAAATCCTTCGTGTGATAGAGGAAACTGCCCTTCGCCAGCCACGCCTCAGCGGATTCCGGCGCCAGCCGCATTGCCATCTCGGCGCCGCGACGGGCCGCCTGCAACCGTTCGTCGCTATGGTCTATAGCCTGGAAGTAGATCAAGCCGTCGATGTCCGAACCATGCGCCCAAGCCACCGCAAACTCCGGGTCGAGCTGCGTCGCCTGCGCATAAAATTTCGAAGCGGCTTTCAGTTGCTCGACCCCGAAAGTGCGTTTTTCGAAATCCAGCCCATGCAGATACGCATCGTAGGCAGCAGCGTTGTTCGTCGGTCTCGTCGTGATCTGCGCCACTTCGGCGCCGCTGAGCTTGGCGCGCAGCATCTCGGCAATCGTCTGCGCGACCTCGCCCTCCACGGCAAACACGTCGTCGAGCTTGCGGTTGTAGCTTTCGGCCCAGAGGTGTTCGTCGCTGGCCGC
>JANXVS010000026.1 GCA_025351555.1 Pseudomonadota bacterium
ACCACAGCTCGACCCAGTACCCCGACCTGCATCACGCGACCGTGCGCGGGATGGGCGCAATGGCGCAGATCGAACAGGAATGGTACGAGAAGGAATTCATCCCGACCGTGCAGCAGCGCGGCGCAGCGATCATCAAGGCACGCGGCGCATCGTCGGCCGCATCGGCCGCATCCGCCGCGATCGACCACATGCGCAGCTGGGCGCTCGGCAGCAATGAAGGCGACTGGGTATCGATGGGCATTCCGTCCGACGGCAGCTACGGCATCGCGCCGGGCGTGATCTATGGCTACCCCTGCATCTGCCGCGATGGCGCGTACGAGATCGTGCAGGGCTTAGCGATCCACGATTTCTCGCGCGCACGCATGGATACGACCGAGAAGGAACTGCGCGAGGAGCGCGCGGGCGTGGAGCACCTGTTCGCCGAGTGACGGCAGGATGCCGTCATCCCGTGCAGGCCATGGACGGCCGATGACACGAGATCCAATCGACGACGACAGAGGGCGGCCTCGGCCGCTTTTTCGTTTTCGGCAGAACGGCAGTCTCGCCGGCCGTGCTAGATTCGCCGCAGGCTCGCCGGAGCGCGTCGCTACGGCACGGGGGTACGGCCGATGGAAGAGTTGCTGCGGCGTCTTCGCGAACGCAAACTGGTGCAGTGGGCGCTGGCCTATGTCGCAGGCGCATTCGCGCTGATCCAGGTTCTCGATATTGTCGCGCAGCGATTCGGCTGGCCCGGATATTCCGTGCGTTTCATCATCATCGCACTGGCCGTCGGTTTTTTTGTTGTACTGGTGTTGGCTTGGTACCACGGCGAGCGTGGTGCGCAGCGCGTAACGAGCACGGAACTTCTAATCCTCTCTCTGTTGTTAGCGATCGGCGGTGCTGTCGTATGGCACCTTGCGCCGACCGCACCAGAGCAACCAGGCACAACCGCACAGCTGGCAGCAACCAAGCAACCATCCGCTGTCAGCACTCCAGTCAACGGCAAGTCGATTGCCGTGTTACCGTTCGAGAACCTCAGCGCCGACAAGGACAACGCCTACTTTGCCGACGGCATCCAAGACGAGATTCTTACCGGACTGGCTAAGATCGGGGATCTCAAGGTTATCTCGCGCACTTCGACGCTGCGCTACGACAGCAAGCCGCCGAATCTTTCGGAGATTGGCAGCGCGCTAGGCGTTTCGAACGTCCTCGAAGGCAGCGTGCAGCGCATAGGGAACCGCGTGCGCATCAACGTGCAGTTGATTGGTGCGGCGAGCGACAACCACCTGTGGGCGGAGACATACGACCGAACACTCGATGACGTGTTCGCCGTGCAGAGCGAGGTCGCGCAGCGCATCGCCGGCGCGTTGAAGGCCACCTTGACGGGCGCCGAGCACGCAGCGCTCGAGCGGAAGCCGACGGTCAATGCGGCGGCATATGAGGCCTACCTCAGGGCGCGCGCGCAGATTCCGCGCATGTCCGAGTCCAATCGCGACGAGTTCGAACGCATTATCCCAGCACTCGAAGAAGCAGTGCGGCTCGACCCCGGGTTTGCGCTGGCGTGGGCGCAGCTCGCCGACCTGCAAGTGTTGTACTATTTCGACGGTTTCGACGCGTCGGCTGCGCGCCTCGCCACGGCCAAGGCGGCGCTCCAACGCGCCGAGGCGCTGGCGCCTTCGCTGCCGGAGGTCCAGATTGAGCGCGCGGTCTACATGTACTATGGCGAGCGCGACTTCGCCGGCGCGTTGGCGATCGCGCAGGCCGCGCGCGAGAAGTTACCGAACGATGCGCGCGTTTGGTACGTCGTTGCGATGCTCGAACGCCGTCTCGGCCAGTGGGATGCGACGCTCGCGGACAACGAGCGTGCACGAGTGCTCAGTCCGAACGATTTCGAGATCACGTTCGATCTTGCAACGACTCTGACGCTCCTTCATCGTTTCGGCGACGCGCTTCCGGTCATCGACGCCTTGCTAACCTTGCGCAAGGATGATCCCGGCACGCTCGAATTCAAAGCGTTTTGCCTGTGGAACCTCGAGGGCGTCGTTGGTGCCGACCGCATGCT
>JANXVS010000031.1 GCA_025351555.1 Pseudomonadota bacterium
TGCGCTGATCACGCGACTCATCTGGCCGGCGCCGATGCCGTTGGTGCGGCCGTCGCATGCGTAGACTATGGCGTTGGACTTGACGAACATCGCCACATGCCAGGCGAACAGCAGGTTGCGCAACTCGGTCGCATCCGGCACGCGTTTGGAAACGACTTTCAGATCCGACAGCAACAGGGTGTCGCGGTCGGTATCCTGCACCAGCAGGCCATTGGCGATGCGCTTGAATTCCATTGCTGGCGACGGTTGTTCAGACCATTGTCCGCAGGCCAGAACGCGAACATTGGGCTTTTTGGAAAATGCCGCAAGTGCTGCATCTTCCACTTCTGGTGCGATCACCAACTCGACGAATTGACGATCCAGGATCGCCTGCGCTGTGGCGGCATCCAGCGGCTGGTTGAAGGCGATGATGCCGCCGAACGCCGACACCGGGTCGGTCGCGTACGCGCTCTCGTAGGCTTGCAGTGCGGTTGCGCCGAGGGCGACACCGCAGGGGTTGGCATGCTTGACGATGACGCATGCGGGCGCCTTGCGGAACGCCTTGACGCATTCGAGCGCGGCATCGGCATCGGCGATATTGTTGAAGGAAAGCTCCTTGCCGGCCAGCACGCGTGCGCCGGCGACGATACCGGGCGGCGCCTGACGTTCGATGTACAGAGCGCCGTTCTGGTGCGGATTTTCTCCGTAACGCAGCACCGCCTTGCGCGCGAACGACAGATGCAGGCTGGGTGGAAATTGCTCGACCCGGTCGACGTCGTCGCCGGCGCGCGCGCCGAGCCAGTTGGCGATCGCGCCATCGTAGCGTGCGGTGTGCGCATAGACTTTGGCCGCAAGCTGGCGGCGCAGATCCAGCGTCGTGCCGTTGTTCGTGCGCAGGCTTTCAATCAGCTGCGCGTAGTCGGCCGGATCGACGACAGCGGTGACGTGCTCGTGATTCTTCGCCGCGGCGCGCAGCATCGCCGGGCCGCCGATGTCGATATGCTCGATGGCCTCGGCCATGGAACAGTCGGGTGCGACAGTGGCGTGTATAAAAGGATACAAGTTCACAACGAGCAAATCGATACTTTCGATGCCATGTTGCGCCATCACTGCATCGTCGGTGCCGCGCCGGCCGAGCAGGCCACCATGGATTTTCGGGTGCAGGGTCTTGACGCGGCCATCCATGATCTCGGGGAAGCCGGTCACGGTACTGACGTCGCGCACGCCGATGCCGGCCTCACGCAACGCGTGCGCGGTGCCGCCAGTCGAGATCAAGGTCACGCCTAGCGCGTCGAGTCCACGCGCCAGATCGATCAGGCCGGTCTTGTCCGATACGCTCAGCAGCGCGCGTCGAATCGGTACCAGGGTGGCGTCGAACATCGGGATTCCTGCAACTGTAGACGGCAGATTATAACGGTCGCCGTAGCGCTGGCGCGATCAGCCTGGCCCGCGCGCGGCGAGTTTTTTGCGCAGGGTGGCGCGATTGATGCCGAGCGCTGCTGCGGCCTTGCTCTGGTTGCCACCGCTCCAGCTCAGCACCGCTTGCAACAGAGGCGCTTCGACTTCGTGCAGCACCAAGTCGTAGAGTCCATCAGGCATTTGTGCGTCAAGGTCGGCCAGATAGCGGCGCACCGCGCGCGCGACGCACTCTCGCAGCGCCGGTTGCAGGACGGATTCGGCGGCCAGGTCGGCTTGCAAAACGGGGACGGCATTCACAACGGCAAACAACCCTTCAAAACGAGTGCTGACTTCCTTAAGGTACCGCCGGTGAACGCTGCGAGCAGCGCGATGGCAGGGGCGCGAGTCTAGCGCCAAGCGCCATGCTTGGTAAGTGCCAGCGAGATTCGGATGCGCGCTGCGAACGTGTGCTGCGTCACAGCAATTGCCACCCATGGCCAGTTTTGCAAATCAGAAAAACCTAAACTCGAATGCGACCGCGTTCTTGCCGGGATCGGCGACCTCGAAGACCAGTGACGCGGTGGCGCCAGGTGCCATGCCGCTGATGAGGTTGCGACTGTCGCCCAGATATTCCTGTGGCAGGAAGCGGCGCATCGCGATTCGGTTTTCATCCAGATCTGACAAGGTGATTTCCACCGCCGGAAACGCTTGCGCGAAATCGGCATCGTTGCGCAAGGTCGCCGAGATGATCAGCGCACTGGCCACGGATGGGTGCGGGCGGATGTCGCGCGAAAGCAGTTCCAGCCTGACCGGATCATGACGCAGCGGCAGCCGGCAACCCAGCTCCGCACAGGTGCTATCCAGCCACGGACGCACTCGCGCATGGTCGAGCAACGACGCGCGTTCGGCGTACGCCAGCTGCGCGAGCAAGCTCAGCAGCAGCGCGCCCACGCCGACGGTCCAGGGCCAGTTGCGTACGGGCGGATGTGAGCGACGCGCGTGCGCGAAGGCTGGCGCGTGCGCGCGGCGCGGCGCGGGGCGTTGGCGCTCGTCCGGATCGAACAGCGAGGTCTGCTGTTGCGATGGCGCCGGCCGCAGCGCCGGCACCGACAATTGCGGTGGCGCGTCTGCCGCGCTGCGCGCTAGCAGCTGCTGGAACGGCTCGCCGGGCAACTGTTCGGTCAGCGTACGCAGGGTATCGAACACCGCTGCGCAATGTCCGCAGCGCGCGCTGCCATGGCCTTCGGCCAGCATGTCGGCACCGATCTTGTAGATCGTCAGGCATTCGGGGCATTGCGTGTACATGGCGTGATTGTAGCGTGAGATAGGAGAGCCGGTCGTCGGTAGCCGGGAGAAAGTAGCCGGGAGAAAGCAGCCGCCCTCAACCTTTACGCCGGCCGCTGATGCGAATCCAGTCCTCGCGTTGTGCGATTTGGAGTTGATCGAAACATTCGCCATAGCGAGTCAGCAATTCATCGTGTTGGCCGTACAGAATGCCGGATAGCGCCAGTCCGCCCCCTGGCGTGAGGCATCGCGCGAACTGGGGCGCGAGGTCGGTCAGCGGGCCGGCGAGGATATTCGCCACCAGCGCATCCGCCTGCATTTGTGGAAAATGTTCAGGAAGATACAAATCCAGTTTTTCCGCCACGCCGTTGCGTTCGGCGTTATCGCGGCTCGCGGCCAGCGCCTGCGCGTCGTTGTCGACGCCAATCACGCGCGCGGCGCCGAGCTTGATCGCGGCAATCGCGAGCACGCCCGAGCCGCAGCCATAGTCGATCAGCATCTTGCCGGCAAGATCGGCGGCGTCGAGCCACTCCAGGCACAGCGCCGTGGTCGGATGGGTGCCGGTGCCGAACGCGAGGCCGGGATCGAGGCGCACGATCACTACATCCGCCTCATCCGTGGGCGGTTCGATATTCCAGGGATAAATCCACAGGCGTCGGCCGAAGGGCATGGGTTTGAACCGATCCATCCAGGCGCGCGTCCAGTCCTGATCCTCGACTTTGCGGAACGCGAACTGATCCGGAGCAAGTTCCGGCAGCAGATCGCCGAGCACATGCAAAAGGCCAGCGTGATCGGTGCCGGCGGCGAACAGCGCCTGCACGACGATATCGTTCCACAGTGGCGTTTCGCCGACGCCGGGCTCGAAGATCGCACGCTCGTCGGGAGTATCCGCGTCGGCATCGCGCAATGTGATCGACAGTGCGCCGAGATCTTGCAGCGCCGCTTCGATGGATGCCTGCTGCTCGGCGCGTACCGTCAGGGAGAGTTCGAGCCAGCTCATGGCATCAGCCAAATGCGATGTTTTTCTCGCGCTGCTCGGCCATGCGCTTTTCCAGGTAATGGATATTCTGCCCGCCAGCGTGGAAGCCACCGTCGGCGATGATCCGCTGCTGCAGGGGAATATTCGTCTTGACGCCATCGATCACCAGTTCGCCGAGCGCAATGCGCATGCGCGCGATCGCGGTGGCGCGGTCGCGGCCGTGCACGATGAGCTTGCCGATCATCGAATCATAATTCGGCGGGATGCGGTAGCCGTCGTAGATGTGCGTGTCCATGCGCACACCGGGGCCGCCGGCCGAAAGATAGCGCTTCACGGTGCCGGGCGAGGGCATGAAGGTATCCGGGTCTTCAGCATTGATGCGGCATTCGATGGAGTGGCCGGTCAACTTGATGTCGGACTGGCTCAGCGAAAGTTTTTCGCCCGCTGCGATCAGCAACTGTTCGCGCACCAGATCCACCCCGGTGACCAGCTCGGTCACCGGATGTTCGACCTGGATACGGGTATTCATTTCGATAAAGTAGAAACTTCCGTTTTCGTACAGAAATTCGAACGTGCCGGCGCCGCGGTAACCGATGCGCAGGCAAGCCTCGACGCAGACCTTGCCGATCGCTTCGCGCTGCTCGGCGCTGATGCCGGGCGCGGGCGCTTCCTCGACGACTTTCTGATGACGGCGCTGCATCGAGCAGTCGCGTTCGCCAAGATGAATCGCATTGCCCTGGCCGTCGGCGAGCACCTGGATTTCCACATGACGCGGGTTCTCCAGGAATTTTTCCATGTACACCTGATCGTTGCCGAACGCGGCTTTGGCTTCGGTCTTGGTCATCGCGATGGCGTTGTTCAGATGCGCGTCGGTGTGCACGACGCGCATGCCGCGCCCGCCGCCGCCGCCAGCGGCCTTGATGATCACGGGATAGCCGATTTCGCGTGCGATGCGGCTGTTTTCCGGGGCGCTGTCGCCCAGCGGTCCGCCCGAGCCCGGCACGCAAGGCACGCCGGCAGCCTTCATCGCCTTGATCGCCTGCACCTTATCGCCCATCAACCGGATAACGCTTGCGGTCGGGCCGATAAAGATGAAGCCGGATTCTTCCACGCGCTCGGCGAAATCCGCGTTCTCGGAAAGGAATCCGTAGCCTGGATGAATCGCTTGCGCATCGGTGACTTCGGCGGCAGCGATGATCGCCGGCACATTGAGATAACTTTCCGCCGCGGGTCCCGGACCGATGCACACTGATTCGTCGGCCATGCCGACGTGCTTGAGGTTGCGATCGACGGTGGAATGCACGGCGACCGTCTTGATGCCGAGCGTATGGCAGGCGCGCAGCACGCGCAGCGCGATTTCGCCGCGGTTGGCGATGACAACTTTGTCGAGCATGGCCATCAGCCGATCACAAATAACGGCTCGTCGAACTCAACGGGCTGACCACTGCTGCCGAGTATGGCGACAACGGTACCTGCGGCATCGGCTTCGATCTGGTTGAACATCTTCATCGCTTCGATAATCGCCAACGTATCGCCGACCTTGACCTGCTGGCCAACCTTGACGAACGGTGGCGACTCCGGATTGGCCGAGGCGTAAAACGTACCGACCATCGGCGAGCGCACCACGTGTCCGGGTGGCAACTCCTTGCCAGCGCTGATCGGGGCGGTGACATGGTCGGTTGCTGCTGCTGCGGCGGCGCGCGGCGGCTCGACATGAACGTGGGTCACCGGCGCTGGCGCCTGGGTCGTGAACGCGCCCTTGGGCAGGCGGCTCAGGCGCACCGATTCCTCGCCCTCGCGGATTTCAAGCTCGGAGAGGTTGGATTCTTCCAGAATATCGATCAGTTTTTTTATCTTGCGCAGATCCACGGAACGATCCTCAAACAATACGATAGGGTTTTTGATCAGCGCGGCCGCGCGAGCCGCACCAGCGCGGCGTCGAGCGCGAGTCGGTAGCTGTCGGCGCCGAAGCCGGCGATCACGCCGACCGCGAGATCGGAAAAATACGAGAGACGACGAAAAGGCTCGCGCGCGTGCACGTTGGACAGATGCACCTCGATGAAGGCAATCGCCACTGCTGCAAGGGCG
>JANXVS010000054.1 GCA_025351555.1 Pseudomonadota bacterium
CTTTCTTGGCAGCCGGCTTGGCGTCGGCGGGCTTGGGCGTCGGCACAATGGCCGGTTTCGCCGCAGCTGGCGCGGCAGGCGCTTCGATGCTGATCAGCTTGACGTCGAAAATCAAGGTCGCGTTCGGGCCGATCGCACCCGGGCCGCGTTCGCCGTAAGCGAGCTTGGCGGGGATGTAGAACCGGTATTCCGATCCCACGGGCATCAACTGCATGCCTTCGGTCCAACCCGGAATCACACCGTTCAGCGGGAACGTGGCGGGCTGGCCGCGATCTACCGAGCTGTCGAACTTGGTGCCGTCAATCTTGGTGCCGGTGTAATCCACTTTCACCGAGTCGGTTACCTTCGGTTTCGGGCCATTACCAGCCTTGACGACTTCATACTGCAGACCCGACGCCGTGACTTTCACACCGGACTTGGATTTGTTCTTGGCCAAAAAGTCGTCGCCTTCCTTCTGGTTCTTCTCGGCATCTTCCTTGGTCTTGGCCGCTTGCTTGGCCTGCAGCTTCTGCATGAACTCCTGACGCACGCTCAGCGCTTCGGCCTCGGTCATCGTGGTCTTGTCACCCTTGATGGACGCCTGCAGGGCCTGGATCACCACGTTCATGTCGATGTCGTCCTTGATCGAGCCCAAGCCGCGGCCCACGTCCATACCGACCATGTAGCTGTATTCGGCTTTCTTGTCGCCCTTGAACTTGGCGTCGATCGCAGCGGTATCGGCTGCAGGCTTGGCAGCCGGAGCAGCAACAGCAGCGGACTTGGGGGCGGGAATAACGGCCGGCTTGGCGTCGGCAGCGGAAGCCGAGCCTACGACGGTGATCGCGGCGGCAACGGCAGCGGCGATCAGGGTCTTGCGCAGAAACTGAGTCATGTGTACTCCTGAAGGATTGAATTTTTTTTGCCGGCCATGCGGCTTTGAGCGACACCAGGCAAATCCCGCGAGGGACGAGCGATGGGCCGCGTATTGTGCGGTTCCGCAACGCCGAAGGCAAACTCTGGCGGCGATTGGACTGCTAGGGGTTCAGGAGGTTCCCCGCCAGATGAACGCCTGATTCATTTTCGCGACATGCGGATACGCAGCAGGCTAAAATAGCCGGATGATACGATTCGATCACCTCGCGCTGCGGCGCGGCCCCCTGCTTTTGCTCGAAGATGTCAGTGTGGCGCTGCACGCGGGCTGGCGCGTGGGCATCACCGGCCGCAATGGCGCCGGCAAATCCAGCTTGCTGGCGCTCGTCGCTGGCGAGATCACACCCGACGCCGGCCACTTCGAGCGACCGCGCGACTGGGCGCTGGCCTACGTGCGCCAGGAAGTGGCGGCGCTGGATATCAGCGCGCTCGACTACGCTCTGGACGGCGACACCGAGTTCCGCCAGATCGAACGCGATCTCTCCGCGGCCGAAGCCGCGCACGATGGTGTGCGCCTAGCGACCTTGCACGAGCGTCTGCACACGATCGGTGGCTATGCCGCGCGCGCGCGCGCCGCCGAGCTGCTGCACGGCCTGGGCTTTGCGCCGGGGTCGGAGCATCGCAGCGTCGCAGAGTTTTCCGGTGGCTGGCGGATGCGCCTGAATCTGGCGCAGGCGTTGATGTGCCGCTCGGATCTGCTGCTTCTGGATGAGCCGACCAATCATCTGGATCTGGATGCCGTGCTGTGGCTGGAAACCTGGCTCAAGCGCTATCCCGGCACGCTGTTGCTGATCTCGCACGATCGCGAATTTCTCGATGCGGTCGTTACCCACGTGCTGGCCATCGCCGATCAAAGTGCCGAACTCTTCGCCGGTGATCTGACCGGCTACGAGCGCAAGCGCGCCGAACGCTTGGTGCAGCAGAAAAGTCAGTACGACAAGCAGCAACGTGAACGCGCGCATTTGCAGCAATTCGTCGACCGCTTCCGCGCCCAGGCGACGAAGGCGCGCCAGGCGCAAAGCCGCATCAAGGCGCTGGAACGCATGGTGGAAATTGCCCCGGTGCGCGCGGCGTCGAGTATACAATTTACTTTCCGTGATCCAGTATCTTTGCCCGTGCCGTTGCTCAAGCTCGACCACGCCGCCGCCGGCTACGGCGAGCGCCACGTGCTGGATGATCTCAAGCTCATCCTCTCGCCCGGCGATCGCATCGCCCTGCTCGGCGCGAACGGCGCAGGAAAATCCACCCTGGTGAAATTGCTCGCCGGCACCCTGGCGCCACGCGCCGGCGAGCGCGTGGTATCCAAGGATCTGGTGATCGGCTATTTCGCTCAGCACCAGCTCGAACAACTGGATCCGGCGGCCACACCAGCCGAACACCTGCTGCGACTCGATCCGAAAATGGGTGAACGCGCCGCACGCGATTTCATTGGCGGTTTCGGATTTTCCGGCGAGCGCGCATTGACTGCCGTCGCGCCGTTTTCCGGCGGCGAAAAAGCGCGGCTATGTCTGGCGCTGACCGTCTACCAGCGCCCGAATCTGCTGCTGCTGGATGAGCCGACCAATCACCTTGATCTGGACATGCGTGAGGCACTGACTGAAGCGCTGAACGATTTCACCGGCGCCCTGGTGCTAGTTGCGCATGATCGCGCCCTGATCCGTACCTGCTGCGATACCTTGCTGCATGTCGGTGGCGGAAAAGTCTCACCTTACGACGGCGATCTGGATGACTACGCACGCTTGGTCATGCGCAACGATGCCGCATCTGCAGTGCAGGCACCGGCATCCGGCGGCGGCTCGCGCCGCGACGAACGCCGCGCACGCGCCGAACAGCGCGCACGCGTGGCGCCACTGCGTGATGAGGTTCACCGGCTGGAAAAGCGCATGGCCGAGCTGGACACCAACAAGCGCAAAGCCGATGCCG
>JANXVS010000076.1 GCA_025351555.1 Pseudomonadota bacterium
CATCACCGTCTTGATGCCGAAGCGGCGCAGGAAAAACGGGATGGCGAGGATGAAAGCGGTCTCGGAGATCTGCGAGATCGACATGATGATTGCGGGATAGCGCACCGCGAGCAGGTCTTTATACTTTTCCACATTGGCAAAGTCGTGCAGGAAGGTGTCGCCATAGGCGTTGGTCAATTGCAGCGCGGCGCCGAGCAGCATGGCGAAGAGCAGGAAGACTGCCATCTTCGGGTCCTTGAACAGCCGCAACGAAGTCAGCCCCAGCGCATCCAGCAGCGAGCGGCTTTCGGATTTGCCCAACTTGGGTGGGCATTTCGGCAGGGTGAACGCGTACAGCCCGAGCAGCAGTGAGGCGATCGAGGCTACATAGAACTGTGCGGACGAGGTTTCCAGATGCAGCAAACTCACCGTCCACAAGGCGACGATAAAGCCGATCGTGCCCCACACCCGGATCGGCGGATAGTCGCGCACCACATCCTTGTCGTTGTTCTTTAGCGCGTTGTACGCAATTGCGATTGCCAGCGCGATCGTCGGCATATAGCAGATCATGTTCAGCAGCATGATCCAGAACATCGTGGTCGGGTTGTCGGCCAGCGGCACGGTGAACAGCACGGCCGCGCCGGCGATCTGTAGCAGGCCATAAAGTTTTTCCGCGTTGATCCACTTGTCGGCAATGATGCCGGCGATCGCGGGCATGAACAGTGCGGCGATGCCCATGGTCGAAAAGATCGCGCCGAATCCGGTGCCCGACCAATGTTTGTTCTGGAACCAGTACGCACCGATGGTGAGCAGCCACGATCCCCAGATGAAGAACTGCAGAAAGTTCATCACGATCAGACGCAGCTTGATACTCACGCGCGGCTCTCCCTGAGAATACACAACGGCCGCAGTCGGCCCGATTGCTGCGAGCGTAGAGCAGGGGTGCGTCGCGGCGCAAGACGCTGTCCTGCTACACTCGAAGTGCGGACTGCGGTCTTGGGGGAAACGATGGGGCTGGCGCTCGGCATCAGACAGCGGCTTCTGGCAAGCCACTTGTTCGCGGTGGTCGTGTTGGCGGGTGCATTTGGCGCCTTCGTCTACTACACGGCGGCCAAGCAGGTCGTCGAGCGGCTGCACGCGCAACTGTCCGCCAGTGCCGCCCTGGTTGCGCAATCGTTCGATCCGGCCAGTTTGACGGCTGCCGACCGCGACGCTGCGGCGCGCCATGCGCTTGTCGAACGCTTGCAGGGCGCGGCACGCAATAACACCGATATCGCCCGTGTCTATGTCATCAAGATTGAGGCGGGCAACATGGACGCTGGTGCGGAGCGTGTGATCGCCAGCTCTGACGTGGGTTCCGAGTCCATCGCATTACTGTCCGCCGAGAATCGACTGAGCATGCGTGCGCCGGTGCCGGGCGACGGCGGTTACGTTGTCGGCATCGAAATGCGCAGTACTGAAGCGGCCGAGAAATTGTATATTTTGCGTCTGAGCGCCGCGCTCGCGTTTCTGGCGTGCGTGCTCGCGGCCTTGATCCTGAGCCGCCATCTTGCCGGTCGATTCCTGTCGCGTATCAATGATCTTGTCGCACGTTGCCGGGCACTGGCCAATGGCGATCCATTGCCGCCGCGATGGCCCGGTCCGCGCGATGAACTGGATAATCTCGCCCGCGAATTCGATGCGATGGCCGGGCGCCTGCGTCACGCCGCGCAAAGCCTGCGCGAGGCGAACGAACACCTGGAATCGCGCGTGCGCGAGCGCACGGCCGCACTGGAAAGTGCGACGGTGCAACTCAAGAACGAGATCGAAGGTCGCGTGCATGTCGAAGCACTGCTCGCCGAAGCCGCGTTGACCGATCCGCTGACCGGCCTGCTCAACCGCCGCGCGATGATGGAGATGCTCGGCCAGGCCTCCGCGCGGCTCAAACCGGGTGAGCCGGGCCTGAGCGTGATCGTCGCCGACATCGATCATTTCAAGCGTGTCAACGACCTGCACGGTCACGGTGTTGGCGATCAGGTACTAGCCGCGGTTGGCGGCCGCTTGCGCGAATTTTCCGGCGATCAGCAGCACAATGTTGCCCGTTGGGGTGGCGAGGAATTCCTCATCCTGCTGCCAGGTGTACGTCTGGCCGCGGCCTGCAAGCGCGCCGAACAAGTGCGCCGCGGCGTCGCCGAATTGAGCGTCGGAGCTGAGGGCTTGCGTGTAACCTTGAGCCTGGGCGTCGCTGAACTTCTCGCCGGCGAAGCGCTGGATGTATGCCTGCGCCGCTGCGATCAGGCGATGTATCGCGCCAAGGATGCCGGCCGCGATACGGTGGTGGCGGCGCAGGGGGCGCTGTTTGCGACGATGTCGTAGAAGTCATCAAAAAACTACTGCGCTCGACCTGATCCAAGACAAAATCAGGCCTTCGCTTGCTACGTTTTTGAGATAACTTCTGACAATTTTGCTATTTCAGCAAAATCCACAATGCCAGCCCGGCGAACAGCAGTGCGGCGCCAATGCGCGCGGCCTTGAGCGGTAGACGATGCGCGAAACGCGCGCCGAGCCATACAGCCGGTACGTCCGCCAGCAGCATGCCGCTGGTGGTGCCGGCAATCACCTGCCACAGCGGGTGATATTCGGCAGCGATCACAGCGGTCGCGATCTGGGTCTTGTCGCCGATTTCGGCGAGAAAGAAACTGATCAGCGTCGCCAGCAGCACGCTGCGGCTTGTGGTGCGCGCGGCGTCATTCTCGTCGACACGATCCGGGATCAGCGTCCAAACGGCGACGGCGAGAAAACTCAGCGCGACGATCAAGCGCAGCGACTGCGGACTCAGCAAGGCCGCGATCCACGTGCCGAAAGCGCCGGCCAGCGCGTGATTGGCGAGGGTCGCCAAAAGTATACCCAGGCAGATCGTCCACGGTCGCCGGTACTTCGCGGCCAGGATAAGCGCAAGCAACTGCGTTTTGTCGCCGATTTCTGCGAGTGCGACCGTGGCTGTGGAAATCAGGAAAGTTTGCATGCCGAATCCGGATGAGCGTCGCGCATGTTAGCAGCGGCGATCACGGTGTTCTTCGTCATGCAGCGCGTGTCTCGTCAAGCCTCGTCGCGATCGTCCCGTGGCGGCATTGGCGGGACGGGTGGCAGCAATGGCAGCGGTGGCGCATGCGCGGGCGGCACGGGAGCGACCGGCCGTACCGGAGGACCGGGCGGCGGTGGCGGTGGCGGCGGTGGTACAAAGATGCC
>JANXVS010000082.1 GCA_025351555.1 Pseudomonadota bacterium
CCGAACAGGTCGCCGACCACGTTCATGCCGTCCATCAGCGGGCCTTCGATCACATCCAGCGGACGCGTCGAAAGTTGTCGCGCCTCTTCCGTATCGGTTTCGACGAATGCGTCGTTGCCGTGCACCAGGGCGTGGCTCAGGCGCTCGCGCACGGGCAATTCGCGCCATGCCAGCACTTCAACTTCGCTGGCTCCCTTTTTGCCTTTGTATCGTTCTGCAATTTCCAGCAGGCGTTCAGTGCCATCGGCGCGGCGGTTCAGCACCACATCCTCGACGCGCTCGCGCAACTCTGGATCCAGATCGTCCATGATCGGCAGCGCGCCCGCGTTGACGATGCCCATATCCATGCCGGCTGCGATCGCGTGATACAGAAACACGGCGTGGATCGCCTGACGCACCATTTCGTTGCCGCGGAACGAGAACGAGACGTTGGACACGCCGCCCGACACATGGCAATGCGGCAGGGTGGCCTTGATGATACGGGTCGCCTCGATGAAATCGACGGCGTAGTTGTTGTGCTCCTCGATGCCGGTGGCGATCGCGAAAATATTCGGATCGAAGATGATGTCCTCGGGCGCGAAGCCGACCTGCTCGGTCAGAATCTCGTAGGCGCGAGTGCAGATTTCCACCTTGCGCGCGCAGGTGTCGGCCTGGCCCTGTTCGTCAAACGCCATCACCACGGCGGCGGCACCGTAATTGAGCACCTTGCGCGCGTGTTCGAGGAAAACTTCCTCACCTTCCTTCATCGAAATCGAGTTGACCACGCCCTTGCCCTGCAGGCAGCGCAGGCCGGCTTCGATCACACTCCATTTCGACGAATCCACCATCACTGGCACGCGCGCGATGTCGGGCTCGGCCGCGATCAGGTTGAGGAACTTGACCATCGCGGCTTCCGAATCGAGCAGACCTTCGTCCATGTTGACGTCGAGGATCTGCGCACCATTCGCAACCTGTTGGCGTGCGACTTCCACCGCTTGGTCGTAGCGATCATCCTTGATCAATTTCTTGAACTGCGCCGAACCGGTGACATTGGTGCGCTCGCCGATGTTGACGAACAGCAGCTCCGGTGTGATGACGAGCGGCTCGAGGCCGGACAGGCGGGTGTGGCGGGGCATCGTGTTCATGCTGCGACACTGTCCTGCGCTGGCAACGACCGCGGCGTTACTCCACGCACCGCCTCGACAATCGCCCGGATATGCGCCGGCGTGGTGCCGCAACAGCCGCCGACGATGTTCACTAATCCACTTTTGGCAAATTCCCCAATCGTGGCAGCCATCTGTTCGGGAGTTTCGTCGTATTCGCCGAACGCATTCGGCAACCCGGCATTCGGATGCGCGCTCACGTAGCAGTCGGCGACTTGTGCCAGAGCGTCGATATACGCACGCATCTCGGTGGCGCCCAGCGCGCAATTCAGGCCGATCGACAGCGGCTGCGCGTGATGCACGGAATAGTAGAACGCTTCGGGAGTTTGTCCCGACAGGGTGCGTCCGGACAGATCGGTGATCGTGCCGGAAATCATGATCGGCACGCGCGCGCCGCGCCGCGCGAATTCCTGCGCGATGGCGTACAGCGCGGCCTTGGCGTTGAGCGTGTCGAAGATGGTCTCGACCATGATGATGTCGGAGCCACCATCGAGCAGACCACGCACGGCCTCGGCGTAGGTCTGCGCCAGCTCCTCGAAGCTTGTGTTGCGGAACCCCGGATTGTTCACGTCCGGCGACATCGACGCGGTGCGGCTGGTCGGGCCGAGTACGCCGATGACGAAGCGTGGTTGCTGCGGTGCCTTTGCCTCCGCGGCCACACAGCACTCATGCGCCAGCCGCGCGCCCTCGCGGTTCAATTCGTAGGTGAGATGTTCCAGATGATAATCGGCCTGACTGATTGAGGTCGCGTTGAAGGTGTTGGTCTCGATCAGATCGGCACCGGCGTCGAGGTAGGCGCTGTGCACCGCCTGGATGATTTTGGGCTGAGTCAGCGTCAGCAGATCGTTGTCACCCTCGAGGTCGCAGGCGTGGCCGGCGTGGTCATGCGTGTGTTGCGTATCGCGGCCGTCAGCGAAGCGTTCGCCGCGATAACCACCTTCGTCCAATTTGTAACTTTGCAGCATTGTACCCATTGCGCCATCGATGATCAGGATGCGCTGCGCAAGCGCGTTGTACAGTTTCTGTGCGCGCTCCGGATGCAGCCAGGGCAGGGTCGATTGGGTTTGCGTATTTTGGATTGGTACGTTCATGCGGGTTTTCTCGCCAACAAGCTCAACACTTCAAATTGCGGCGGCCTGCGCTCGCGCGTGATGCGTGCGCAGCTCAGGACTTTCAAGCCCGCCTTGAGCGCCAGCTCGCGCAGTTCGTCAACGCGAAAGCCGAGGTTGCGGTGATCGAACGGCTCGACGGCAGTGCGATGCGCATGCCGCCCGAGCGTGGTGGCAAGCAGGCGTCCGCCGGGTTTGAGTACCCGCGCGGCCTCGGTGATCGCTTTGCCCGGTTGTTCGCTGTAGGTCAACGCGTGCATCAGCAGCACCAGGTCGAAGCGTTTTGTGCCCAGATTCAGCGCGTGCATGTCGCCGGGCTTCACTTCGACATTGCGGAAGGTTTTCAGTCGCGCTCGCGCGGCGGCGACCACGCGCTCGCTCGTGTCCACGCACAGGATCGAATGCGCGTGCGGCGCCAGCAGTTCGGCCAGCACGCCGTCGCCGGATGCAATATCGAGCACATCGCCGGTATCGACCAGGCTGGTCATCGCGCGGGCAAGGGCTTCCCAGGTGCGGCCGGGCGAATAGTGGCGTTCCATGTCGCCGGCGACGCTGTCGGCCCAGCCTTCGGTGTTCGCGCGTTGCGCCAGTGCCGCGGGCAGTCGCTGCGCATCGTCACGCAACGAGGCATCGTCGATATTCTCGCGCAGTGCGCGCAGCAGAGCTTCGGGCTTCGCACCGACGTCGGCGTTGAACCGGTAGTAGGCCGACACGCCGGCACGCCGATCGTGGACGAGGCCGGCTTCCTTGAGCTTGGCCAGATGCGTGGACACGCGCGGCTGTGCCAGGCGCAGTACGCTGGACAGTTCCGCGACGGTCAGCTCCTCACGCTCCAGCAGGGCAAGCAGACGCATCCGCGTCGGATCCGACAGCAGACGCAGCAAGGTGGACGTGGAGCCGAGATCCAAAACGTATCCTTTCATCTCGATTGAAAGATAGATGCATAGCGTAGACCTGTGCGGGACCAGCGTCAATGTTGCGCAACAGTGCAAGAGGAATCACAAACAGTACGACGGACGGGTAGCGATTCAGTTGCTTTGTGGTGAAATAGCTCTTTGCATCTTTGAACCAACAGATGAAACGGAACCTCCACCGCTGGCTGATGCTGGCATTGGCCAGCGTCTGCACGCAGGTTTTTGCGGTCGAAGACGCCGATCTGGGCAAGTACTGGACGAGCGACGCAACCCGCGTTCCCTATCGCGCCATCATCACGCCGGGGCGGGAACACAACGAACTGCTTCCGCTGATCGTGTTCCTGCACGGTGCCTGGCAGGACGGCGACGACAACGAAGATCAACTGGCCGGCCACGGCAACGGCTCAATGGAGCTGGTTGACGATGCGATGGATGGTGACATTCCGTTGGTCTACATCGCACCGCAGGTCGAGGATGAGTATTGGCCGCCGGAACGCGTCGCTGCCGTAGTGCGCGATGCACTCGCGCACTTTCCGATCGACCCGAAGCGCATCTATCTCACCGGGATTTCCGATGGCGGCACCGGCGTCTGGGATGCGCTCAAGGCGTGGCCGGCGTGCTTTGCTGCGGGAATACCCATGTCAGGCATGACCGAGATCGCCGGGCTTGCATCGATTCGCGACGTGCCGCAGTGGATTTTCCATGGCGCCAAGGACAACGATACGAATATTGAAACCGGCTACGACGGCGCCATGGTTGGCTCGCGCGCGGTCGTGCGCGCATTGCGCGCAATGGGTAGCAAGCCGCACTATTCCGAGTATCCAGAAGGGATGCACCCCATCTGGCAACAAGCTTATGCCACGGATGAGTTGCTGCAGTGGCTGCTCGATCAGCGGCTGCGCACACCGCCGTGCGACTTCGAGCACTTGCCAGCGCCAGGCTCGCTTGATGCGGCAGGTGCGTACGGAAAACGGTAGAATTCGCGCCATTGTCCGCGCCGAGGTTCTCATGGATTTCCGTTTCAGCGACGACCAGCTTTCCATCCAGTCCATCGCCCGTGATTTCGCGCAGAAGCGCATCGCGCCGGTCGCTGCGGATTTTGATAAAAGTGGAGAATTTCCACTGGAAAACATCCGCGAGATGGGTCAACTCGGACTGATGGGCATCGAAGTGCCGCACGAATACGGCGGCGCCGGCATGGATGCCATCGCCTATGTGCTGGCTATGATCGAGATTGCCACGGCCGACTGCGCGCACTCGACCATCATGTCGGTCAACAACACGCTCTACTGCAACGGCCTGCTCAAGTTCGGCAACGAGGCGCAGAAGCACAAGTACGTCACGCCGATCGCGACCGGCCAGGCCATCGGCGCGTTCGCGCTGACCGAGCCGCAGTCCGGATCGGACGCGACCGCGATGCGTTGCCGCGCGACCAAGCAAGCCGATGGCAGTTTCATCATCAACGGCAAGAAAAGCTGGATCACCTCGGGGCCAGTCGCA
>JANXVS010000117.1 GCA_025351555.1 Pseudomonadota bacterium
ACTTAAGCGACGGTTGGCGCGGATAACCTTTTGTAGGATGTCGCGAGCGCTTTTGGTCCAGATGAACGGCTTGGGGTTGATGTTGTGGTGAGCGACATAGCCGTCGATGGCATCGACCAACTCGGGCACGCTGGTGAACACCCCGCGGCGCAGCCGGTTCTCAGAGATGTCGCGGAAGAATCGTTCGATCATGTTCAACCATGACGCCGAGGTGGGCGTGAAGTGCATGGTGAAGCGCGGATGCTTGGCCAGCCACGCCTGCACGTTGGGATGCTTGTGCGTCGCGTAGTTGTCGACGATCAGGTGCAGCGCATTTTCCTTGGGCGTCTCGCGGTCAATCTGGCGCAGGAACTTCAGCCACTCGGTGTGGCGGTGGCGTTGCTGGCATTGCGCGATGACTTGGCCGTCCAGCACGTTGAGCGCGGCGAACAGCGTGGTCGTGCCGTTGCGCTTATAGTCATGCGTCAGCGTGGCCGCACGACCCTTCTTCAGCGGCAGGCCGGGTTGTGTGCAATCCAATGCCTGCACCTGGCTCTTCTCGTCGCAGCACAGTACCAGCGCATGCTCGGGGGGCGACAAGTACAAGCCCACCCTCCGTGCCAAGCTCCCCTGAGACAGCTCTTGCTCTGAAATATCTGTAGCTTTCTCATCAGATGGGCGGTAGGAGAGAGGTTATGCCGATGCCGTCCGTGTCACTGATGGATGTTTCCGAGGTGGTCGCTGATCCGACGCTTGATCGCCGCCGCCGCCGTTCGTTTACTGCCGAGTTCAAGCGTCGAATGCTGGCGCAGGCCGAAGCGTGTTCTGGCCACGGCGAGCTCGCTGCGTTGTTACGACGCGAGGGTTTATACAGTTCGCATCTTTCGTATTGGCGCGCGCAGTTAGCGGCCAGTGAAACGCTGGCCTTGACACCCAAAATTGCGGGCCGTAAATCCAAATATGACGCCAACGATCGCCGCATCGCTCAGCTGGAACGCGAGAACGCCAAGCTCGCGTACCGTCTGGCAATCTCCGAGGGCTTGGTGGCGCTCCAAAAAAAAGCACAGGAACTGATGGCGGCAATCGCCGCGCAGGATTCGACGTCATGAACGCGCTGATCGCTGCGCGTGATCCGCTGTTGCCGCTGTCGCTGGCCTGCGTGGCGCTCGGCACATCACGCGCAACCGTGTATCGCCGGCGACATCCCAGGCTCGCCGCGCAACCGCGATCTCGTGCCATATCTGCACGGGCGTTGAGCGAGCCCGAGCGCGTCGACGTGATGGCGCTGCTGCACAGTCCCCGCTTTATTGATCAGCCGCCCCGTGAGGTCTACGGAACCTTGCTCGCCGAAGCTATTTACCATTGCTCGGTACGCACCATGTATCGCCTGTTGAGCGCTTCCAGCCAGAGTCGGGAACGTCGTGATCAGCGAGCGCCGGTGCGCCATCCGGTGCCACACCTGGTCGCCACCGCGACCGATCAGGTTTGGACGTGGGACATTACAAAACTGGCAACGACCACCATCGGGGTGTTCCTCAATTTGTATTTGATCCTCGATCTGTACAGCCGCTACATCGTCGGCTGGATGATCGCGCGGCGTGAGAACAGCGCCCTCGCGCAGCAATTGGTCGCTCGCACCATCGAGCGTCTGCAGATCGATGCGGGACAGCTCACGCTGCATAACGACCGCGGTGCGCCGATGACCGCAAACAGCTTCGACGCGCTGCTTGCCACACTCGGCATCGAAGCCTCGCGCAGCCGCCCGCGCGTCAGCAACGACAACCCGTACAGCGAGAGCGGCTTCAAGACGCTCAAGTACCAACCCGACTATCCCGGCCGATTCACCGATCCCGCGCACGCCCGCACGTGGACGCGCCGGTTCGTCGTCTGGTACCACGACCAGCACCGCCATGAAGGCCTCAACGGCTTCACACCCGGCGAGGTCTATAGCGGACGCCACATCGAACTGGCCGTCACCCGCCAGATCACCCTCGACGCCGCCTACGCAAAACATCCGGCGCGCTGGATCAATGGACCACCGAAAATCAAATTGCCACCGGCAAGCGTCGTAATAAATCCTGCTCCGCCTATCACCGCGCCAACATCAATTCCGCTTGCCAACGAAATCGTTCCCGCAGAGTCACTCGTCACCGCGCGCGTCGACCGACGCGTGGCCATCGCTACATAGGTTTCCAACGAACACTGTCTCAACCGGCTTGACACGTTCCGACTACACTAGGTCATCGCTTGGTTTTCCCGGCACAGTTCCCCGGCCGGATTTTGATGGATGTTTGTATTGGCGATGACTTCCACGAGTTGCTGCCAAGAACCAGCCATCCTCGTGCAGTAGGCGCAAGATTTCGCTGACTTTCATACCGCAAGCATACAAGCACGTTGGTGTTGCGGCATAACGCTTGAGTTAACGCGCCGCGCGAGGCGCTGGGTTATCGCCGCGACACGTCACGGTGGCGTTGAACGAATACTTACGCGCCATTACCAGACACAGCCATGGATTTTGTGTAACGCTCAGTCCGACACTCTGCGCCAGCCGACAGCCAAGCCGTTCTCGACTTCCATGCCAACTCCAACAGCGCTAACTTTGCCGTCAGTGATCCACGATACTTTGTATGAGTCCGCATGCTTCTCGATGAGCAAATCATACTCATCCGAAAATTTACCACTATCGTAGAAGTAGCGGACGTGATACTTACCGGCAAAACCCTCTTTGGGTCCTCCAGTCGCTATCCCTGGCCCGCTGTACTTATCCCCGTAAATCCATCTTGCGTTTAGAGTTCCCGGGGCGTAACTCTTGGTGTACAAGACAAAGCCGATATTCGGTACCTCCGACCCTTCTGAAGCCATAGCAACTGGCGCGTAGCCTGAGGCCGAAAGGAAGCCCCCGGCTAATAGCGCTGCAATGAAGAAAGACCTAAACATGAGCACTACCTCGCATTGAGCGGAATAACCGTGATACGGCGCCTAACAAGAATTACACCCCGCATCTGGAGCAGTAGATTTAATTCTGCGCCCTGCTCCAAGCATCGGTCAAATCAAACCGTCGCGCATCCAAATCGTCTCATCCATCAAACCCATCCTTGAAAATCTCGTCAGCGACAATCGAGAAATCTCCAGGCGAGATATCGAAAAAGATATTGCCGTGGCAGCGCACCTGGATGCGGGCGGTGGCCGTCAGCAGGTTCGGTGCCGTGACGTTCGCCGTGCCGCTATTCGGCACGATTGCGGCCAATGTCGCAGCAAATGTCTGACCGCCATCGGCAGAGTAGAGCACGTCGACTGTCGTGCAACTCACGGGCGCGAGATTCGTGCTCGCGTCGTTCCAGGTCACCATCTGCACGCTATTGGCAACCCAGTGCGCGGCCGCAGCAGGTGCGGTGACGGTGAAGGGGCCGGCTGCGGAGATCACGTGCACGATCATGTCGTCACTGGCGCTGGCGCTGCCGCCGGGATGGTTGTCGCGCACGGTCAGGCGGAAATTCAGGTCGCGCGTGGTCGTCGCCCAGGTTTCGCCGGGAATCTCGCCGCCGCTTGGAATTCCCGTCGTCAGATCGTGACTGAGGATGCGGGCCAGTTCCGGTACGTCGCGGCTCGGCGATGTGGTCGGTGTGTACGAGCGGAACAGCGGACGCGAGCCGTCGTCGGTTTCCGGTGGTGAGGCGGTACCCAAATCCATTTGTTCCCAAGTATATGTGAGCGGGTCGTTTTCCTGGTCGGTGGCGCTGCCGGCCAACTGGAACGGCGTCTGCGCGGGGATGGTCAAGTCCGATCCCGCGTTTGGCACAGGCGCATGATTCGTGGTGCTCAGCACGGTGCCGCAACTGCCGCCGGTGCCAGCCAGGCGCTGCGCGATCGGCACCAGACTGATCGCGTGAAAATAGGGATCCGAATGCGGCTGCAGGTCGCTCGGCGCGCAGATGCCGGCATAGGCCATGATTGTCGCACCGCTACCCGGTTCGGCTGCCTGCGCAGCGGCGCGGTTGCCATTGCAGAATCCGTCCGTGGTATTGAACGAATGGTTCGCGCCCATCTGGTGGCCCATCTCGTGGGCGACGTAGTCGACCCAGAACGCATCGCCCGTGGGTAGCGATGAACCGGTCACGCCCTGTGCCTTGAACGCGTTGTTGCAGGTAGCGCCGACAACCGCGATGCCGCCACCGCCCGTGCTGAAGACGTGGCCGAAATCGTAGTTCGCCGAAGTGATCACGTTGTCGATATTGGTTTGATTCTGCGCCAACATCGCGCTACCGTTATTGTTTGTATACGGATCGGTCGCGGGATTGATATACACCAGCAAGTCGTTGTTGTTGACTAACTGAAACTGCACGGCGAATTCGGTGAGATAGATGCCATTGATACGATTGATCGCCTGCACGATCGCGGCCATGCCATCCGCGACGGTGCCGCCGAAGAACCCGGTGTATTCGCCGGTTGCGGCGACGGCGAGCCGGTACGTGCGCACTTGCGCGCCGGTGATTGTCTGGGTTGCGGCAGCCTGATTTGTCGACAGTAGGGATTGATTGTCGACTAGACAGCGAAACTCGTCCGCCGTTGTGCCGAGTGCGTCGCGGCGAAAACTGATGTAGCTCGTGCCTTCACCCAGCGTCACCGGTTGCAGCATCGTCACGCCGTCCGGGCCGCGGATCATCGCTGAAAAGCCATGCGGCGAATCGTCCAGACGCGCCTGTATTTCCGGATGATCTACAGCGCGCGCCACATAGCTGCGGATTTGCGGATAGCGCGCGGCCAGTTGCGGCGCCATCACTTGGCTGCGATAGACCGCAAAGCGCAGCATCGTGTCATTGGCCAGCGGCAGATCGAGCAAGGCCGGCGGATCGCCCCTGCGCTCGTCCGGCGCCG
>JANXVS010000132.1 GCA_025351555.1 Pseudomonadota bacterium
CACACGAGTGTTACTGGGCGCCGACTTGTGGTGTAGCAAGTCGGCTCGCCTGAATCATGTGCGCACATGCGTTTTTCAAGATTGTCGGTTTGGCCGACGTAGTATGAGCCGTCGGCGCATTCGAGCATGTAAGCCCAGAAACTCATGGTTGCAGTGTCCGTTCATCCTTCGATACCTCAGGACGAACGGATGAGGTCTCGTGTGAATGGAGATAGCACACTCAAACCTTCGCCGACAATTCCTTAATCTCCCGATTCAAAATTCGATCATTATCGGAATAGTCGATCGGCACATCGATCAGATGCACGCCCGGTGTATCCAGACAATGCTGCAACGTCGGCGCAAATTCCGCCACGGAAGCCGGCCGATGCCCATGCGCGCCGTAACTCTGCGCGTAGGCGACGAAATCGGGATTGCCCATATCCATGCCGAAATTCGGGAATTTCATGTTCGCCTGTTTCCACTTGATCATGCCGTAGGCGTTGTCGCGCAGCAGCAGCACGGTGAGATCAAGTTTCAGACGCACCGCGGTTTCGATTTCCTGCGAGTTCATCATGAAGCCGCCGTCGCCGGCGACAGCGACGACCTTGCGCTTAGGGTGCACGATCTTGGCGGCGATCGCCGACGGCAAGCCGGCGCCCATCGTGGCCAGCGCGTTGTCGAGCAGCATGGTGTTCGGTTCGTGGCAACGGTAGTAGCGTGCAAACCAGATCTTGTACATGCCGTTGTCCAGGCAAAGGATGCCGTCGGACGGGACGACCTTGCGCACGTCGGCGACCAGGCGTTGTGGATAGATCGGCCAGCGTGCGTCGTCTTTGCCTTCGAGCAGGTGAGCATCGAGGTGTTTGCGCACTTTGGAAAAATAGGAAAAATCCCAATGTGGACGCGCTTCGACAGCCTCCTTCAGGCGCCAGACGGAATTGGCGATGTCGCCGATCAGCTCGATCTGCGGAAAGTAGACGGTGTCCACTTCGGCGCTCAGGAAATTGACGTGGATCACCTTGCGCAAACCCTTGCGCATGAAGAACGGTGGCTTCTCGATGACGTCGTGGCCGACGTTGATGATGCAGTCGGCGTTCTCGATCGCGCGGTGCACGAAGTCGCCATCGGATAGTGCCGCGTTGCCCAGCCACAGCGGATGCCGTTCGTCGAGCACGCCCTTGCCCATCTGCGTGGTGAAGAACGGGATGCCTGTCTTGTCGACGAACTCGCGCAGCATCTTGCTGCACATCTTGCGGTTGGCCGCAGCGCCGATCATCAGCAGCGGATGCTTCGCTTCTATGATGGCCTCAGCCGCATGCACGAGTGCCTTCTCATCGGCGATCGGGCGGCGGTGATAGCTGGCGGGAATCAGGATCGCCTCGGTGTCTTCGTCTGCGATATCCTCGGGTAGTTCCAGATGCGTGGCGCCGGGGCGTTCTTCCTCGGCGCGGCGGAACGACTCGCGCACGCGGGCCGGGATGTTGTCGGCGGAAACGATTTGCCGGGTGTACTTGGTCAGGGGTTTCATCATGTCGACGATGTCGACGATCTGGAAATGTCCCTGCTTGGAAGCTTTCACCGGCTTCTGTCCGGTGATCATCATCATCGGCATGCCGCCGAGCTGCGCATAGGCGGCGGCGGTGACGAAATTGGTGGCACCGGGGCCAAGCGTCGCCAGGCACACGCCGGCCTTGCCGGTAAGACGTCCATAGGTCGCGGCCATAAAGCCGGCACCCTGTTCGTGACGGGTGAGGATGAGCTTGATCGACGAGGTTCGCAGCGATTCGAGCAGGTCGAGATTTTCCTCGCCGGGAATGCCAAACACGTAGTGCACGTTCTCGGCTTCCAGCGCTTTCACGAACAGGTCTGAAGCTTTCATCCGGCGCTCTCCCCCGTGCAAAGATTTCTGGATTGTCGGCGTCGCGATTGGAACCGTCAAATACGTATGAGATTCACGTCAGGCAATCGCGCCGAACAGCGCACCGATGCCGGCCGTCACCGCCATCGCCAACGCGCCCCAGAGCAAGACGCGCAACGCGCCACCGATCACGCCCGCGCCGCCGGCGCGGGCTGCCACGCCGCCGAGCACAGCCAACAGCACGAGCGACACTGCACTCACGAGGACGATCAGCCATGATTGCGGCGCCACGAGTACCGTCAGCAACGGCAGCAATGCACCGGACGCGTAGGTCACGGCCGAGGTGAGCGCCGCTTGCAGCGGGCGCGCCTTGAGCGTTTCGGAAATGCCCAGTTCATCGCGCAGGTGCGCGTCGAGTGCATCGTGCGCCATCAGCTGCTGCGCGACATCTTTTGCCAGTTCCGGCGTCAGACCGCGCTTGATATAGATGTTCGCCAGTTCCTTGTGCTCGCCGACACTGTCGGTCTCCAATTCCTTGCGTTCCAGATCCGTCGCGGCCTTTTCCATGTCCGATTGCGAACTGACGGAAACAAATTCGCCCGCTGCCATCGCCATCGCGCCGGCAACGAGACTGGCGACGCCGGCAGTGAGGATCGCCGTGTGGCTGGCATGTGCGGCGGCAACGCCGAGGATCAGGCTGGCGGTGGAGATGACGCCGTCGTTCGCGCCGAGCACGGCCGCACGCAACCAGCCGATGCGATGGGTAAGGTGCATCTCGAGGTGGCGCTTAGCCATGATGTTCAACGCGCACAGTGAATTCTCCATCCGCCACGCGCGCATTCAGTCGCGCGCCGGGTGATGCCTGTGACGGCGAGCGTACGACACGGCCGCTATCGGTGTCGATCAGGATCGCATAGCCGCGTTGCAGGGTGGCCAACGGATTAACCGCATTCAACGCCCGCGCGAGTTCGCTCAGGTGCAACGCGCGCGATTCAAGACGACGGGAGAGACCGGCGCGCAAACGGTGTTCGTTGGTGCGGACCTCGGCGCGACGACGCGTGAGCTTCGCCGCCGGATACTGGGCGCGCAGCCGCGCGTGCAGTTGCGCCAGGCGTTCGCTGCCGGCACGCAGGCGTCGACGCGGGTGTTGTGCGCGCAGACGCGCGTAAGCGTTATCGACCTGCTGCGCCAGCCGGTGCAAGCGATGCTG
>JANXVS010000139.1 GCA_025351555.1 Pseudomonadota bacterium
CTCTCGGCGCAGGAGTATTTCTCGCGTGCGGGCTGGTAAGCGTCAATGGCGATGGCTGACTGGGCTGGCACTGCTTGCGGTGAGCGTCACCGCGCACGCCGACTACAAGACCGACTACAGCCACGGTCTGGAAGCGTACAAGGACGGCAAATACGCCGAGGCGCGCCAGCTGATGCAGCAAGCCCTGGACGAACACGCCGAGCCGGCCGCCAAGATCCGTTTCTACGGGCAAGTGTTCGGATCCTACCTGCCGCAGCACTACGCCGGCATGGCGGCGTTCAAGCTGGGCGACTGTGCGACCGCCATGGCGCAGTGGAATTCGGCGGCGAACCGCCAGATTGCGTCGCAACTGCCTGAGATCGTCGGCGAAGAGCAGCGCAATGCCGCGAGCTGCGGACAAAAGACCGTCGCGAAAACCGAAGACAAGCCCAGGCCGCCGGAGCCGGTCGCACCGAAAACGACGGTTACCGAAACCCCGCCGCCGAAGACGGTCATCGTCGAAAACACGCCGCCCAAGCCGGTAGCGCCGCCACCAAAGCCGCCGGAACCGCCCGTCAAAACCTCGACGCCACCGGTAGAAAAACCGCCGATCGAAAAACCGGTCGTTGCCAAAAACACGCCGCCGGAACCACTGGTACAGGCCTTCGACAACTATCTGGCCGGGAAATACGCCGAAGTCGCGCGTATCAATCCGGATTCCTACACCGACACGCGCTCGCGTTTCCATGCCTATATGGTGCGCGCGGCGAGCCGATATACCCTGTCGCGGATGTCGGCGGACGAGGAAATGCTCAAGAGCGCCCGCGCCGACGCGGTCGCAGCGCACGCGCTGGATGCGCGCACCACGCCGGATGCCGCCTTGTTCTCACCGGGGTTCCGGACGTTCTTCCAGGCCAGCCGTTGACGCGCCCTTGACGTCGAGTTGGCTGTAAACATGGACGCCAGTTCCGGAAGAGCGTAAGAGACTGCATATATCATCGTGCCGGTCAGTTCGTTTCCGAGAGAGATAACGGTCATGTTCAAATCATTGATGCGCGGTTGCGCGGTTGCGCTGCTGGTCTTGTTGCCAGTGCCGAGCGTGTGGTCGGCTATTGGGTCTTTCCCAATCATCCAGATTTCATCGATCAGTGCTGACGATGCGGGCGGGATCTATAACGGTTCGCCCGTTACGCTCAACGTAGTCATCAAAAATAACGGTACTGCGAGCGGGCCGTGGCAGGCCACGCTGGCGATTCCGGCCGGCTACGGGTTTGTCGACCCCAATCCATGCGGTGGCCATTACGCGCAGGCGCCCCTTTGCCGGCCGGCGGCGAAGTCGCTTTCCGGCGCGAATTTTTTTCTGGTCTGGCCGGATGGTACTGATGGCCTCGGCGCTGGCGACGACCTAGCTCCGGGTGCGAGCAATACCTGCAGCGTGCGTTTGGTGGCCACGACGACTACGGCCAATGATGTGGCCTTCGCCAATGTCTATGGGGGCCCCTTCAACAACTCATGCGCCGCGCAAACGCCGAACGACAGCAAGACCCATACCTTCATTACCACGTCCACTCCGACCACCGACCTGGCTATAGCGATCGGTTCCAGCGCGGCGTCCGTGGCGGTCGGAGGGTCGGTCGATTACACCCTGACGGCCTCGAACCTCGGTCGTCAGACCGGCACGAACGTGCAGGGCGTATTTAATTTCCCGACCACGCTATCGGTGGTGCCGAAGAATTGTCCCGGCGCCAGCACCACGGGTGGACAGGCGATTACGTGGGCTATTGGAAATATGAACTATGCTACAACTGCAACCTGCGTGCTCACCGCGACAGCCCAATCCGGCGCGGGCTCGAATGCGACCGTGACCGCGAATATTTCCGCAAGCACGGCCGATCCCAACTCATCCAACAATTCCGCCAGCCGATCGGTAGCGATTTCGCAGCCGCCGCAGGCTGATCTGGCCGCTGCGATCAGCGCCAGCGCGGGCTCGCTCATGCCCGGGCAGAATGTGACGTTCACGCTGAAGGCGTCCAACCTCGGCCCCGCGAGTGCGGCTTCGGCCCAGCTCACCGGCAATTTCCCGTTGCCACTGCGATTGAACAGCGCATCGTGCGCGAGCGGCACGCCTGCCAATCCGCTGGTATGGAACATCGGCACGCTTGCCGCCGGCGCCAGCCAGACCTGCACGGTGCAGGCGACCTTGAGTGCTGCTACGGCCGCGATGTCGGTCACCGCGAGTGATTCGGTCGGCAGCGCCACCGCCGACAGCAACAACGGCAACAACAGCGCCAGCGTCATGATCGCTGTGAAGCAGTCGACGCAGGGGGCCAATCTTGCAATCCAACTATCCGGTGTGGCGGCAGGACATGCCTATGTTCCAGGCGAAGTTCTGCACTTCACGGTGACCGCCACCAACACCAGCAGCGGCAGCGATGCCAGCGGCGTGGTCGCAACCGTGCACTTGCCCGGCGACGGCAGCCTGACGGGATTCAGCACGACTTGCGGCACGGTCGATGCGACCGGCAAGCTGGTCTGGTCGATCGGGGCCTTGCCGCGCAACAGCTCGCTTACCTGCGCTGTCAGCGCGACCGTGGCAACATCGACTCGCACGATTCCAATATCCGCCAGCATCGATGCCGCGGCGCTCGGCAGCGATCTGGACCATCTCATGGATGCCCTGATCGTGCCGGTAAATGCGAAGCCCCAGCAGATTTCCAAGACCCTTAGTGGCGCACCGACGACGAAGAACTCGACCCACGTCGCATTGAATGGCGATGGTTCGGTAGCCGTGTTCCAGTCACAGGAAACCGATCTGGTGGCGAGCAATGCGAACCCCAGCGGGCAGGATATTTATCGGGTCGGTGCCGATGGCAAAGCCGTGCTGGAAAATACCGATAGCGCCGGACATCAACTGATCGGCATGGCCAGTGGGCCGGCGGTATCCGGTGATGGTGGCATCGTGGCGTTTACGTTCGCCGCTGGAGCGGCCAAACAAGCCAAGGATGGGGTCAACGCAACCATGTGGGCCGGCGCCTCCGGCCAGCCCAAACATCAAGTCGACGTTGGCATGGCTGGCGCAGCGCCGAATGCGGCGGCCAGCGGTGCGCCGAGTGTGGCCTCGGCCAGTGGATCCAAGAAGCTCGTGTTCTGCTCGGCGGCGTCGAATCTGACGACCGGCGACACTAACAACCTGCGTGATGTGTTCCTGGTCGATCCGTCGAGTCCGGGTCAGGCACCCCACATAATCAGTACGGATAACCAAGGCCACCAACTCGCCGGCGATAGTTGCGATCCGAAGATTTCCGCGGACGGCACCAAGGTGGTGTTCACGATCTCGGCCGCCAGCCTGTACGGCACCAGCGCGCGCCAGGTGGCGCGCAAGGATCTGACCACCGGCAAGCTCGAAATCCTCTCCGGAACATCGACAGGCACGTTTGCCAACGCCGACAACTCCGAACCTGCAATCAGCGCCGATGGCAGCGTGATGGCCTTTACTTCCCAGGCAACCAATCTGGATAGTCTTGGCGCCCCGGTGGGCGGCAAGGAAGTGTTCCTTTCGCTGGCGCAAAGCGGCGCGGTTGGCAGCGCGCGCACGATCAAGCGACTAC
>JANXVS010000195.1 GCA_025351555.1 Pseudomonadota bacterium
CAGCGCGACCCGAACCTGGGCCAGTTCGCCACGCAACGACTCGAACTCGCGCTGGAACTGAACGATAAAGCGATCCTGCGCGGCGACGGCCGTATCCAGCGCGTGCATCGTATTCTCGATGAAGGCGATACGCACTTCGAGCTCGGTCAGGCGTTGTTCGAGATTTTCGCTCATGCTCGACTCACAGGCGGCCGTCGACGGCGTTCGCGGGCAACAGATACTTCACGTCGTAGATCACCGCATTCGGCTTGGCAAACGCACGGACGCCAGTGATGCCGAGCTCACGGAATTGACGATGCGCCACCGCCACCACGATGGCATCATAACTCGCGGCCTGCGGGGCATCGATCGGACGGATGCCGCATTCGCGTTCGCATTCGCCTTTGTCTGCATGCGGATCGTACACATCCACCTGAGCATGGCAGGCACGCAGCTCGTCGACGATTTCACGCACGCGCGTATTGCGCAAATCCGGACAGTCTTCCTTGAAGGTAATGCCGAGCACCAGCACGCGGCTGCCGACGACGTTGATCTGCTTGAGCGCCATCAGCCGCAATACCTGCGCACTGACGTGAGCGCTCATGCCTTCGTTGATGCGGCGCGCGGCACTGATCAATTCCGGATGATGCCTGACCTCGTTCGCCTTGTGGATCAGATAGTACGGATCGACACCGATGCAGTGGCCGCCGACCAGGCCCGGGCGGAAATTGAGAAAATTCCATTTTGTAGCTGCGGCCTTCAATACTTCCTCGGTATCGATGCCGAGGCGGCTGAAAATCAGCGCCAGCTCGTTGACCAGGGCGATATTGACGTCGCGCTGAGTGTTCTCGACCGCCTTTGCGGCCTCGGCGACACGGATGCTCGGCGCGCGGTAGGTGCCAGCGCTTACGATACGTGAGTAAAGCGCATCGACGAATTCCGCCGCCTCCGGCGTCGAGCCGGACGTGACCTTGACGATATTGCCAAGCCGGCGCGTCTTGTCGCCCGGGTTAATCCGCTCAGGGCTGTAGCCGACGAAAAAATCCACGTTGCAGCGCAAGCCCGCAGCGCGTTCCAGCACCGGCACACAGACCTCCTCGGTCGCGCCCGGATAGACCGTCGATTCGTAGATTACGATGGCGCCGCGCGTGAGCGCGTTGCCGACCGTTTCGCTCGCAGCGATCAGCGGAGTCAGATCCGGCCACTTGTGCGGCGTGACCGGCGTCGGTACGGCGACAATGTACACATTGCTATTCTTCAACAATGCCGCATCGCTGCCGAAACGCAGGTGCGTCGCGGTGGCGAGTTCGGCCGGATCGACTTCGCCGGTCGCATCGCGACCCGATTCAAGCTCGGCCACACGCGTTGCATCGACATCGAAGCCGAAGGTCGCGAACTCACGGCCCAGCGCAACCGCCAGCGGCAGGCCGACATAGCCTAGCCCGATGACGGCGATCTTTGCCTGCTCGAGCTGCAGATCGAAACTCATGAGCGCGAATCCGGTTGCCGCACGCTGCGGCCGCGACCGATGCCGTAGTAGGCGATGCCCGCAGCCTCAACGGCGCGGGGCTCGTAAATATTACGGCCATCGAAGATCGCTGGCGAGCGCAGGCTCTTGCGGATGTGGGCGAAATCCGGACTCCAGAATGCCTTCCATTCGGTGACGATCACCAGCGCATCAGCGCCGTCTAACGCAGCGTAGGGTTCATCGCACAGCGTGCACTCGGCACGCCCGCCGTAAATCCGCTGCGCTGCGGCGTGCGCCTCCGGATCGTGCGCACGCACCTTTGCACCCGCAGCGAAGAGCTGTTCGAGCAGTCGCCGACTGGGCGCCTCGCGCATGTCGTCAGTGTTGGGCTTGAATGCCAGCCCCCATACGGCAATCGTCTTGCCGGCGACGTCCCCGGAAAAATGCCGCATTATCAATTCGTACAGTTTTTCCTTCTGCTCGCGATTGACCGCCTCGACCGCCGTCAGCAGACGTGCCTCGTACGCGTGGCTGCGCGCGATGCGCTCCAGCGCCTGCACGTCCTTGGGAAAACACGAGCCGCCGTAGCCCGCACCGGGATAGATGAAGGAATAGCCGATGCGCGGGTCAGAACCGATGCCGT
>JANXVS010000204.1 GCA_025351555.1 Pseudomonadota bacterium
ATGCTGTCGACCGGCATCCGAACGCCGATTGGCATCAAGGTGTTCGGCAAAGATTTAGGCGAAATGGAGAAGCTGGCCAAACGTATCGAAGAGGTGGTGCGCCAAGTGCCGGGCACCTCCAGCGCTTATGCCGAGCGCTTGACCGGCGCTTACTACTTGGACGTCGAGCCTGACCTTAGTCAACTGGCGCGCTATGGGTTGATGGTTGGTGACGTGCAAGAGGTTGTCGCCGCAGCACTCGGCGGCGAGATGGTGACAACGACCGTCGAGGGGCGCGAGCGCTTTGGCGTGATCGTGCGTTACCCGCGCGAACTGCGCGACACTCCTGAGCGCATTGCCAGCGAGGTGCTGGTGGCCACCAAGGACGGAGCTCAAATTCCCCTTGGCGAAGTCGCGCGCGTTTCGGTCAGCAAGGGCGCGCCGTCGATTCGTACCGAGAACGCGCTGCTGTCCGCCTACATCTACGTGGACATTCGTGGTCGCGACATCGGCAGCTACGTGCGCGACGCGCAACGCGCGGTAAGCGAAGCGGTCAAGTTTCCGCCAGGCTATTACATCACCTGGAGTGGGCAGTTCGAGTACATGGCGCGCGCGATCGCGAAGATGAAGATGGTTATTCCATTGACTCTCGGCATCATATTTTTATTGCTGTACTTGAATTTCCGCCGGCTGAGCGAAAGCCTGATTGTGATGCTATCCGTGCCGTTCGCCCTGGTTGGCGGCGTATGGTTGATGTGGATGCTGGACTACAACATGAGTGTTGCCGTCGCCGTCGGGTTCATCGCGCTCGCGGGCGTCGCGGCTGAAACCGGCGTGGTCATGCTGATCTATCTCGATCACGCACTCGCGGCGCGAACCAAGGCACGCACGGCAGAAGGCCGGACCCTTGATCAAAACGACCTGCGCGAGGCCATCGTTGAGGGCGCAGTCGAACGCGTGAGGCCGAAGATGATGACGGTTGTCGCGATCATGGCTGGCTTGCTGCCGATCATGTGGGGCACCGGCACCGGTTCGGAGGTGATGCGCCGCATTGCCGCACCCATGGTGGGCGGCATGGTGTCTTCGACGGTGCTCACGCTCGTCGTCATTCCTGCTCTTTACGCGCTGGTCAAGGGGCGCGCGCTGAAGCGTGCGTCGATTCAAAATCCGCGTCCCGCGTGATTGGATAAATCGGCCACCTGCAATCGTGACTGCACTGCCACCTCGATTGCGTTATCGAGGGTGCACCGCGCTCACGGTTGTTCCAGTTTAGGTTGCACAGCCATCTATAGTTGGGCACCAGGCCAATCGTTCAGCCTGACCTTCCGCCGTCGACCCTCTTTGAGACAGGCGCAACCGGCAGCTTTGAGGCAATTTTTCTCGCAACCCGTGGCCATCCCCAGGAAGTCAAAATAGCGCACTCGGAATCACAACAGACATTCCTCGCCCTATTCATCATGGCCTATGCGCCTGATCCGTTACACCGCATTTTTTCGATTAAAATCCTATCCTCCTGCCCAGGATTACAGTCATGGCCACGCACGCATCCCACCCGGACATCATCAAGCGCCTCAAGCGCCTTGAGGGGCACCTGAGAGGCGTGATAGAGATGCTGGAAAACCAGCGATCCTGTGCGGACATCGCTCAGCAAATGCAGGCGATCGAGAGCGCGATGACCAAGGCCAAGAAGACGCTGATTCACGATCACATCGACCACTGCCTCGAAAAGGTAGGCGGCTCGTCCAGTCGCGCCCATCGCGCATCCATCGACGAATTCAAGGGAATCACCAAATACCTATGAACAAGCCCTCTGGCTTTCGCGCGAGTCTTTCCTGGTTCGGCTTTGGCGATATCAGCGGCCATTCCACAGGAACTCATGCCGGGCACGACGACCACGGTGCGAAAGGCCACGGCCACACGCACGGGGTCATCGATGCCACGATTGCGACCACGACCAAAGGTATCTGGGCGATCAAGTGGTCCTTCATCATCCTGGCGATCACGGCGGCCATTCAGTTTGCCGTGGTCGTCTTGTCGGGAAGCGTGGCGCTGCTGGCCGACATGATCCACAACGTCGGCGATTCGGTGACCGCCATCCCGTTGTGGATCGCGTTCCGCCTCGCGCGTCGCAAGCCGAGTGCTCGGTTCACCTACGGCTACGGCCGGGTCGAGGACATGGCCGGCATGGCGATCGTGTTCATCATCCTGATTAGCGCGATCATCGCCGCCTATGAGGCGATCAACCGTTTGATCCATCCGCAGCCAATCACCGCCTTGGGCTGGGTCGCATTGGCGGGTGTGGTGGGCTTTCTTGGCAACGAGATCGTTGCTGTGTTTCGCATTCGTGTCGGTAGGGAGATCGACAGCGCGGCTCTCATCGCCGACGGCTATCACGCACGGACCGATGGCCTGACCAGTCTTGCCGTAGTGATCGGCGCCTTGGGTGTGCACCTCGGATTTCCGCTAGCCGACCCGATCATCGGCCTAATCATCACCCTGATGATTTTCGGCATTGTCTGGCAGTCCGCGAAGGCCGTGTTCACGAGGGCACTCGATGGTGTCGAGCCCGAAGTGACGGACGAGATCCGCCATGCGGCCGGGCATATTCCGGGGATAAAACAGGTTCTCGACGTACGCGCGCGCTGGATGGGACACCGACTGAACACCGAACTCGATGTTTCAGTGGATGCAACGATGTCGCTTGCCGAGGCTGATGCGATCGCGGGGCAGTTCGAACACGAGCTGTCCGAGCACGTGCCCGCTCTGTCCTCAGCGCGCATTCGAGTACGGCCGTATGACCCGACCTCGAGCGAGCCGATGGTCGATCACAACGTTCCGTCCCACGCGGGGCACCACGCGCCGAACCCCATTTCGCTTCGAGGCGAGCTGGCAGAAGGCGTGGTGGAAATCATCGATACCCCGCAGGGCGAGCGGATGCGATTCACCAGTTCGCGCCAAGCACCGGGATTACGTGTCGTTGTGACCATTCAACGCGCCCCATCACCTGACGAAGTGCTCGACCTGGCTGCGCTGCAAGGCGGAACACAGTTCCTCAGCAGTTCAGTCCCTGGCGAGCCACACGAGTTCGATGCCATCTTGCAACTATGCCTGGGCGTTCGGTCGGAAGACTTACGGTTTCATATGTCCGAACCGGAGGATCACCACGGTCATTGACCCTTTTGGTGAATTTTCGATGTCCGCTTTGCGGCATCGATTTGAAAGCAGCGATCAGCAGGTCATGGCCGAACCCGGCCCGTCGACTATGCCGGTCAGCGCTTCTGGCGAACCCGATCATTTTCGCTGGCGATGATGGTCAGGCTCGATGCCGGAAATAGGCAACTGGCTGGCGGTTTGCACATTGGCCGCTCAGCATTTTTTCTCGCGACGTTTGACTTGACTAGCGATCGAGGTGAGGCTTCTGAGGCACGTGCAGCGGAGTGTTGTCACCGGAGGCTCATGTTGTGTCGGCGCTCGTCAAACTAGGGCGTGTTAACACTATCGCAGCGCCTCGACAATCAAAACAAAATGGATAAAGCCGATCAACATCACGTCGAGTTTTTCGAACCGCGAGAAGATTCTGCGGAATCCCTTCAGGCGCCGGAACAATCGCTCAATCTCA
>JANXVS010000214.1 GCA_025351555.1 Pseudomonadota bacterium
CGCTCGCGAATCGAACGCGCAGGCGTTAGATTTGCGAAGGGCAGTCCGGGCGTGTACCGGGCTGGCCGTGTCTGAAAGAGTCCAGGAAGGGCTTATTCAGATCATCATAAAATGAACCGTCACGGAGTGCGCCACGTGTCAATACGTCTACAGAGTTTCAGTGTCACGCTCCTGGTGGTCTTTCTAGCCGGCTGCGCTACTGCGCCCTTGCCAAAATCCAGCGCTGTCACTACCGAGCTGGCGCCGACGCCACCGACGCCGAACACTGCGCAGCGGATCGAACAGCACGATGACGAAAGCCCGATCACGATCAAGACCAGCGACAAGGCTCACGGTCAGGCCAAGGCCGAAGTCCAGCCCGGCAGCGGCAAGTTCATCGATGAGCAAGTCGCGCGCGCAGCCATCGCCAACCCGCCGGCGGTGGAAGGGCAGATCACGTTCAATTTTGAAAACCAGCCGATCCAGGCCGTGGTCCAGGCCATCCTGGGGTCGCTGCTCAAGGAAAACTACACGGTCGCGCCGAACGTCACCGGCAACGTGACGTTTTCCACATCCAAACCGATCACGCCCGAACAGGCCATGCCCATCCTGGAGATGCTGCTGTCCTGGACCAATAACACCCTGGTGCGCAAGGAAGGCCGCTACGAAGTCGTGGCAGTCAAGGATGCGATTCCCGGCAATCTCACTCCGCGCATCGCGCCGCCGGCTATCGCCAAGGGCTATGAAGTGCGCGTGTTTCCGCTCAAGTACATCGCCGCGACCGAGATGCAGAAACTGCTCAAGCCCTACGCCAAGGCCGACGCGGTGGTGTCGGCTGACAACGCGCGCAACATGATCGTGATGGCCGGTACTGCATCGGAGCTGGCCAATTACCAGCGCAGCATCGACGTGTTCGACGTCGACTGGCTCAAGGGCATGTCGATAGGCGTGTACAGCCTGCGCAATATGGATGTCGCCAAGATCATGCCGGAACTGGACAAGATTTTCGGCGCGACGGGTGAGTCGCCGCTGGCCGGCATGTTCCGCTTCATTCCGATGGAAACGACCAACTCGGTTATCGTCATCACCCCGCAGCAGGCCTATCTCAAGCAGGCCGAAACCTGGCTCTACCGGCTGGATATCGGCGTCGGCGAAAACGGCACCCAGCTGTATGTATACGATGTAAAAAATGTAAAAGCGGTAGAGCTTTCCGATCACCTCAATGCGATCTATACCGGCCAGGTTTCAAATCGTTCCAGCAACTCAGGCAATGTCGCGCCGGGATTGAAGGCGGTCAGCGTCGGCGCTTTCAACAATGGCGGTGGCGCCAGCACGGGCAGGAATTCGTCAATGTCGCAAGGCAAGTCGCTCGGCGCCAACGGCACCAACGGCGCGGCCGGATCGAACGTGTCCACGACCGGCACTGGCGCAGCCCCAGCCGGTGGGCAGAAGGAAACCGATATCCGCATCACCCCGATCGAGGAAAACAACCAGTTGCTGGTGATGGCCTCACCCGGCGAATGGGATTCGATCCTGTCCGCCATTCATCGTCTGGACAAGCAGCCGCTGCAGGTGCAGATCGAGGCCAGGATTCTCGAAGTGACGCTCGACGGACAGTTGCAATACGGCGTGCAATGGTGGCTGGCAGGCTTGATCGGAAGTTCGACCGGCTCGGCCGCAGCCAACGGCCACTACAACTACACATACCCTCCTGGTTCAAACACCACGCCAGACTTCACCGGCAATTCGCATGACCGCCATCGCTCGTCCCTGGGCGCGCTCGCCGGCGCGGGTGCGGTGGCCAACGGCGGGTTGTTTTACTCCTTCCTCAACAAGAATTTCGAGGTCGCTCTCAGCGCGTTGCAAACCAGCGGCAATACCAAGGTTCTGTCTACACCGTCGCTGGTGGTTCTGAACAATCAGGAGGCCCAGATCAGGGTAGGCGAGGACGTTCCTGCCATATCGACCTCGATCGTGGGTATCGGTGGATTGGGGACGACCGGCACCGGGACCAACAATAATGCCGTCAACAACACCGGCATCGGCCAGGCCTCGTACATCAGCACGGGCGTGACTCTGGACATCAAGCCGCGTGTCAACCCGGGCGGTCTGGTGTACATGGAAGTATCCCAGGAGGATTCCATCCCCGGTGTTGCCTCAGGCACGAATCCAAATCCGCCGATCAGCCAGCGCAATCTGCAAACCCAGGTCGCCGTGCAGAGCGGCGAGACGGTCTTGCTGGGCGGCATGATCAAGGATACCGACACCGATTCAAAAACCGGGTTGCCGCTGCTGAGCAGCATTCCGTTCCTCGGTAATCTGTTCGGCACTACCTCCAAGCACCATACCCGCACCGAGTTGATCGTTCTTATCACCCCGCGCGTCATCACCAATTCCGACGAGGCGCGCGAAATGACCGGCGAATACGAAAAGAAATTCCAGTCGCTCGCCCCGCTGCATGCAATGGACGTTGTGGCGCATCCGCTTGCCGTGCCCGCTCCGCCGCCACCAAAACCCGAGCCGTCCGCATCCAGACAGCCCGCACCGGAACAACCATAGACGAATGAAGACCGAACCAATGAGGACGGAACCAATGAGAAATGAGCAGGTGAAAAGTAAAAACGTATATTTGTTGCAATTTGGCGCCTTGCTGGCGCTGCTCATGCTGGCCGGTTGCATGACCGGCGTGAAGGACCAGGACAACTCGGTAATCCGCGCGCGCGCGGTCGAGCGTTGGGATTTCCTCATCGCGCACAAGGCCGAAAAGGCTTGGGATTATCTCTCACCCGGCTATCGCGAAACCAAGCCGCGTGATGCCTATGCGAAGGAAATGAACGGTCGCGGTATCCGCTGGAGCCGAGTCCATTTCGGTTCGCAACAGTGCGATGCCGATGTCTGTAAAGTGCGCCTTTCGGTGGATTACGCCGTCACGCTTGGCGGTCCGGCAGGAAAAGTCGAGTCAATGGGACTGGTTGCGGAAAACTGGGTGAAAGTGAAGGGGCAATGGTATTTCCTGCCCGACAGGTTCATACCCAAGCTGGGCAAGGAATTGGGCAACGGTTCCTGAAGATTCCCTTAAAGTTGCGTTGGGATTGCATTGCCTTGCGCTTTGTCATAGGATAAGTTCGCTGTTGCCCACCCTGTCCTACGTGGCGTTGGGGACTTGTGCCTTGTGCCTTGCCCGAACAGGTTGGCGAAAAAGCAAAAAAGCCCTGTGGTTAATTAGGAGTGTTGTGATGAACAGAAACAATCTGACGACTGCCGTCATCGCCGCTATCGCCGGCGTTGCGGGCATCGCCAACATGGCGAGTGCCGTTAACCTGAACCCCGATGGTCTGGGCCAGGTTCTGCTTTACCCGTATTACACTGTCAATTCCGGCCAGCAGACCCTGCTGTCGGTGGTCAACACCACCAGCGTCGGCAAAGCGGTCAAAGTGCGCTTCCTCGAAGGCTATAACAGCCGCGAAGTGCTCGATTTCAACTTGTTCCTGTCGAAGTTCGACGTCTGGACCGCGAACGTGTTCGCGCTGTCCGATGGCGGCGTGGGCGTCACGGGCACTGGCGATGGAGCCGGTATTTTCACCACCGACAACAGCTGCACCGCGCCCGCGTTCACGACGACCGGGCTTGCCAACGGTTTTGGCTTCCAGGCTTTCCTGCCGTATGCGTTTACCGGCAGCAACTCCGATACCGGTCCGACCACCAACGATCGCACGCGTGAGGGTCATTTTGAAATGATCCAGATGTCCGACATCGTTGTCGGTAGCTCGTTGGCCGGGAAGATTACCCATGTCGCCGGTGTACCACCGGGTTGTGCTACCGCCGAAGCGCTGTTCGATTCCGATGGCACTCAGACCGTTCCGCCGACCGGCGGCTTGTTCGGTGCGGCCGCGGTCGTCAACACCGGCAACGGCACGTTCTACACCTTCAACGCCGATGCATTGGATGGCTTTACCGGCTCGAAGCTGAATAATACGACGGGCAGCCTGCTTCCGAATCTGGCCAACGTCAATGATGTGAGTGGCCTCGCCGCCACTGCCTTTGTATTCAACAACGGCAACTTGGTGACGGCCACGTATCCGGTAGGCGATATCGACGCGGTCAGCGCGGTCATCGATGCGTCGAACGTCTACAACGAATACGAGCACACCACCAGCGGCAGCATTGGCACGGATTGGGTCGTCAACTTCCCGACCAAGCGTTTCTATGTTGACCCGGCGTTTATCCCCGCGGACGCGAAGGGCAATCCTCTCGTGCAGGCGCCATTCGAGCAGTTCTTCGGCCAAGTTGCCGACGGTCTGTCTTGCGATGTCGTTGGCTTGGGCATCTATGATCGCGAAGAGAGAACCACGTCGACCCCGGGTTGCGGCTTCTCGCCGTGTCCTCCGGGCCAGCCGAACTCCTCGCTGTGTCATGAGACCAACATCCTCACGTTTGGCGGTCCCAGCATCCTTGGCTCGACGCTGACCTCGAACATCGCGTCGCCGTTTGCGAACGGTTGGCTGCAGTTGTCGTTCACCGATGCGGC
>JANXVS010000258.1 GCA_025351555.1 Pseudomonadota bacterium
AAACGAACGCGTTTTGCTGGAAGCAGCATTTTGCCGAGCCCTCGCATCGGATGTCGTCGCGCCGCGCGATGTGCCCGGCTTCGCCAACTCAGCGATGGACGGTTTCGCCGTGCGCGCCCTCGATCTGCCGGCATCTGGCGAAAACACCTTGCGGCTGCTTGGCCAGATATTCGCTGGCGGTGATGAGGCGCCGGAGGTTTTGACTGATACCTGCGTACGTATCACCACCGGCGCGCCGTTGCCGAAGGGTGCCGATACGGTGGTGATGAAGGAAAACGCGCGCACGCAAGACGATGCCATCTTCATATCCGCCGGTACCGCTCCCGGCGCGAACGTGCGCCCGGCGGGCGAGGACTATCGTGCAGGTGATCTGGCGCTGAAAAGCGGCGCGCGTTTGACGCCGGCGCAGGTGAGTGTGCTGGCGTCGTTCGGGTTTTCACAAGTCGATGTCGTGCGCAAGCCGCGAGCGATATTACTGACCACCGGCGATGAACTGACGGCACCCGGCGAGCCGCTCGGGTTCGGTCGCATCTACGACAGCAATCGTTTCAGTCTCGGTGGGCTACTCGAACAACACGGCGTTGCGTTGCTGCGTCATGAGCGCTTGCGCGATGATCCAGCTGTGTTGCGCGAAGCGCTGCGCCGCGCCGGTGAGGATGCCGATGTCGTCATCAGCAGCGGTGGTGTGTCTGCTGGCGAAGCCGATTTCCTGCCGCACCTGATCGCGGAAATCGGCAAGGTGGTTTTCTGGAAAGTTCGCATCCGCCCCGGCATGCCGTTCTTGTTCGGCGAAGTTGGCAGGGCACTCATGTTTGGGCTGCCCGGCAATCCGGTATCGGGAATCGCTACCTTCCTGACTTTGGTAAAGCCTGCACTGGAAGCGATGACAGGCGCAGCAGCGCGGCGCACGCCATTGCGGGCGCGGCTGCGGCGCGCAATCCACAAGCGCCACGCGCGCACCGAATTTCAGCGCGCGCGACTTGAATGCGATGCCGGCGGAATCTTGTGGGCGACGCCGCTGGAGCAGCAAGGCTCTGGCATGTTGCGCGGTGTTGCGGAAGCCGACGCGTTGATCATGCTGCCGGAAGCCACGCACGAGTTCGCCGCGGACGATGTCATTGACGTGCTGCCCTTGCCGAGTTGGCCCGGATAGCGCTGCGCCCCTGCTATGCTTTGCGCATGACAGCGTTGCCCAATACTTCAGACCGCGAACAATTGCTTGCCGAACTGGCTGCGCGCATCGAACAGATCGCACCGGACGAGGCGAGTGTGCGGCAAGCGCTGGGCGCCGTATTGATCGATGTGCGCGAGGGCGATGAGCGAGCGGCAGGTACGGCGGCAGGTGCGATCGGTATCGCCCGCGCGACGCTGGAGGCTCGCATCGATGCCATCGTGCCGGACAAGGACACGCCGATCCTCACACTGTGCGGCGGCGGCACGCGCTCGCTGCTCGCGGCGGACACCTTGCATCAACTCGGCTATACCCATGTCGCTTCAGTCAGTGGCGGTTTCAAACGCTGGCGAGCCGATGACCTGCCGTTGCATTTCGATCAATTCGATGCCGATTCCGCAGAGCGCTATTCACGCCACCTGCTGTTGCCGGAAGTCGGTGCAGCAGGGCAGGTACGGCTGGGCAAGGCGCGCATCGCCCTGATTGGCGCTGGTGGTCTGGGTTCGCCCGCAGCATTGTATCTGGCCGCTGCCGGGGTCGGCACGCTTACCTTGATCGACGATGACAAAGTGGAAAAATCCAATTTGCAGCGTCAGGTATTGCACACCGATGCCCGCATCGGCATGGCCAAGACAGAATCCGCGCAGATGACTCTGGCGGCGCTGAATCCACGCGTGCGTGTGGAAACACGCGAAGAACGCCTGCGCGCCGCGAATGTCGAGGCGCTGATCCGCAACCACGATGTGGTGATCGATGGTGCCGACAATTTTCCGACACGTTATCTGCTCGATGCGGCGTGCCGCCGCTTGAAAATTCCACTGGTCTACGGCGCGGTGCACCGTTTTACCGGGCAGGTCAGCGTATTCGACGCGCGGCGTGCCGATTCGCCGTGTTACCGCTGCCTGTTCCCCGAGCCGCCGACGGCCGAAGACGCTCCCAATTGTGCCGAAGCCGGCGTGCTCGGCGTGCTACCCGGCATCATCGGCCTGCTGCAGGCGAGCGAGGCGATCAAGCTCGTGCTCGGTATTGGCACTTCGCTGGTCGGGCGCCTGTTGTGCTTCGATGCGCTGGTGGCGACGTTCCGCGAACTGCGGCTGCCGCGTGATCCGGATTGTCCGGGTTGCGGTGCAAATGTGGAATTTACGGGGTACGAGGATATTGCGCGGATTTGCGCAAGTCGCTGACAGTTGTTACGGATGGTTTTTCTTTGTCGCGTCGAACGCCGCCAACTGCTCCGGCGTTGCGTCTTTCTGGTGCTTTGCCTTCCACTGCGCGAATGGTTCGCCGTAAACATGCTCGCGCGCCTCATCCTTGCTCATCGCTATGCCGCGTTCCTCAGCAGCCTCGCGATACCAGTCAGACAGGCAGTTGCGGCAGAAACCGGCCAGGATCATCAGGTCGATGTTTTGCACGTCGGCGCGCGTATTTAGATGCTGCAACAGGCGCCGGAACGCTGCGGCTTCGAGTTCGGTAGTAGTGTCGCTCATGATGAGCTCCAGATGGCGTCGTTTGCGCATGATACCGCTTGCTGTTTGAGCCGTGCCCGCACAACAGCGATAATGCGCCTCTTTTTGCAGACTAGTCCTCAATGACCGCGAAGATTCTCGACGGCAAGCGCATTGCCGATGAATTGCTCGATGAACTGCGGGCGCGCGTTGCGTTGGGCACAGCGCAGGGCAAGGCGGTGCCGGGGCTCGCGGTGGTGTTGGTCGGCGACAATCCGGCGTCGGCGGTGTACGTGCGCAACAAGCGGCGTGCCTGCAAGCACGTGGGGTTTCGTTCGCGCGATTTCGATCTGCCGGCGACGGCGACGCAAGTAGAACTTACCGCGCTGATCGATCAACTGAATGCCGATCCGGAGATTCACGGCATTCTCGTGCAGTTGCCATTGCCCGCACACATCGACACGCCGGCGCTGATCAATCGTATCGATCCGCGCAAGGATGTCGATGGCTTCCATCCGGAAAATATTGGCCGGCTGGCGCTGCGCCAGCGCGGCTTGCGCCCGTGCACCTCGAAAGGCGTGATGACCTTGCTCGCGCACACCGATCGTCCGGTACGTGGGCAGAATGCTGTGGTCGTTGGTGTATCCAACCATGTGGGTCGGCCGCTCGTGTTCGAGCTGATGCTGGCCGGATGCACCACCACCTGCTGTCACAAATTCACGCGTGATTTGCCGGGCGTTGTTGCCCAGGGCGATATCGTCGTCGTTGCCGTCGGCAGACCCGCCTTGATCAAGGGTGCCTGGATCAAGCCTGGTGCGGTCGTCATCGATGTGGGCATCAATCGTCTGGCCAACGGTTCACTGGCCGGTGATGTCGAGTTTGCCGCTGCTGCCGAGCGCGCTTCGTGGATCACACCAGTACCTGGCGGTGTCGGGCCGATGACGGTCGCCACCTTGATGCAGAATACGGTAGAAGCCGCCGAGCAAGTCTGAGTCGCAACGCACCCCCCCCACGACTTTGCACACACTACGCGGAGTAGGCGTCTGCGCTACCATGCGCGCCCATAGGCTGTGTCGAACCCATCTCATGCCGTACCGCTACCGTTTTGTCGTGCTGCTTGCCGCCGCCATGCTGTGCGCTTGTGGCAGCGTTGTGCGCCGCGCCTCGAATCAGTTCGCGAACAATCTGACTGAAGCGATTCTCGATCAGGACGATCCGGCGACAGTGCGCGATGGTGTGCCAGCCTATCTGTTGTTGATCGACGGCATCATTGGCAGCGATCCGCAAAATGTCGACGGCTTGCTCGCCGGTGCGAAGCTCTACGGCGCTTATGCTGGGGGTTTTGTCGACGAGTCCGAGCGCATACAGCGGCTCGCGAACCGCGCCTACACTTATGCCAAGCGCGCCTTGTGCCTGCGTGAAAAGCTGCTGTGCGCGACGCTCGATGGGCCGTTCGATGCGTTCGCCGCTGCGCTGGAGAAATCCGATCGTGGCGACGTGGCAACGATCTACGGCTTTGGTGCTGCCTGGGCGGGCAAAATCCAGGTAAATTCCGGCGACTGGAACGCAATTGCAGACGTGCCGAAGCTGCAGGCGCTG
>JANXVS010000300.1 GCA_025351555.1 Pseudomonadota bacterium
GCGGCGATATCGCCGCCTTCGAACAGCTCTACCGTGATCATGTTGGTCGCGTGCATGGCGCGATCCTGCGTCTGGTCGGCATGGATCGCGCACGCGCGGAGGAGCTGACCCAGGACGCGTTCGTGCGCGCCTGGCAGAAGCTGTCGAGCTTCCGTCATGAAAGCGCGTTTTCGACCTGGCTGCACCGGTTGGGTGTCAATACCGCGTTGATGGACCTGCGCGGCCGGCATGAGGAAGACAATGTGGACAATGCGATATTGGAGCTTGCCGCTGGCGGCGAAGTGCCGTTCTGCGCCGCCGAACGCGGCGATCTGGAGCGTGCCGTATCGAATTTGCCCCCGCGCGCACGAGCGGTTCTCGTGCTGCACGATGTGGAAGGCTGGAAACACGAGGAAATCTCGGTCGAGCTGGGCATGGCGGTCGGGTCGTCCAAGGCGCAATTGCATCGCGCGCGCGGCTTGCTGCGGCGTGCCCTCGGAGGTGAAACGTGAACAACGAATTTGAGTGGCGCAATGAAATGCGCAAGCTGGGCGGATCGGTCGAACCGGTGTGCGATCTGTGGCCAGATGTTGCTGCCCGCATCCGCTCGCAACGATCGCGGCGACGCCTGCCGCGCATCGGCATGGCGATCGCGGCGACCCTGATCATTGCCTGCGGCGCAGGCCTGGTCGCGCAGCGGAACGCGCAGCAGCATTCGCCGGTGGTCGTGGAAGCCGAGCGCGATGTGGCGATGCCGCGCACCGCGCTGGATTGGGTGGAGCCGGCCAATCCCACTCTGGCGCAGGCAGCGCAGGATCTGGATGGTGCCAGCGCGCAATTGCAGCAGGCTCTGGAACAGCAACCGGATGCGGTATTCCTGGTCGGCATGCTCAATCGCACCAACGGGCAGCGCATGCGTCTGCTGCAGCAAGCGCCCAACGCGGGCTGAAGAACTTGAATCAAGGATCGTCGTGATGAAATCGAACAATCTCCACATTGCCATATTGTCCACAACGCTGCTTTTGTCCGCCGGTGGCGCGAGCGCGGCGGACGCGTTGGCGCAGCAGAGCCCGACCATCGCCGCCGATGCAGCGGCGAAGACGCTGGATCAATCCTGGCAGGTCGCCGGCGATGCGCGCGTCGAGATCGACAATGTGCGCGGCAGCGTCATGGTGACAGGCTGGGATCAGGCGCAGGTCAAACTCAGTGGCAGCCTCGGTGCCGGCTCCAGGCTCGAGATTTCCGCTGATGAACACCATCTCGCATTGCGCGTTGAAGGCGGCAAAACCGGCTGGTTCGGCGGCAATGGCCCGGATCACGACAGCGAGCTGCTGTTGAATGTGCCGCGCGGCGTCGCGCTCAAGCTCGGCGTGGTCAGCGCGGATGCGACCGTCACTGGCGTGGCCGGCAAGTCGCTGGATGTCGATGGCGTCAGCGGCAAGCTGAATCTGAGCAGTGATGCGCCTGAGGTCGACGTCAACAGCGTCAGCGGCAATATCGCGTTCGCCACCGCACAAACCAGTGCCGCCGCACGCACGCATTTGCAAACCGTCAGCGGCGACATCGACGCGAGAAAACTGAGCGGTCGCATCAAACTCGAGACGGTCTCGGGCAACATCGACCTGGATGCCCGCGAGGTCCAGGAACTGGAAACCGGGACTGTGTCCGGCGATGCGCGCATCCTGGCCATGCCCGCGGCGCACGCACGCATGACTCTGGAATCGATGAGCGGTGATATCCGCCTGCGCCTGCCGGCGGCGTTGTCGGCGCATGCCGAGGCGCAAACCTTCAGCGGGGACATCAGCAGCGACTACGGCCACGTGCGGAACAAGGAACGCGGGCCCGGCAGCAGCCTGGATGCCCAAGTCGGCGACGGTGACGCGCAAATCAGCGCGCAGTCTTTCAGCGGCGATATCGAATTGCACAAGCAGGGCGGCTGAGCTAGAACAGGCCTTGGTACGCATTTTTTCGCCATCCGTGCGACCATATCCAGATGCGCCGCCGGACGGCGCGTTGCGATGATGGAGAACCGATGAGGTCGCGTTTGGAGGGGTTGTCTGCCGCGCTAATTCAGCATGTGGTGGCCGCGGCCCAGGCGCTTGATGCCGGGCGCGCCGATGATGCGCAGCACCGGCTCGATGCGGCGTTGGCGACCCGCCCGGATCATCCGGAGATATTGAGGTTGCAGGCGGGCATTCACAGCCTGCGTGGCAATCCCGGCGATGCCTTGGCCGCGATCCAGCGCGCGGTCGCGCAGCGGCCGGATGATGCGCTGTACCACAACACGTTGGGCACGATTCTGGGTGCCGCAGGCGAATTCGACGCGGCCATTGCGGCGTTGCGACGCGCCTGCGAGTTGCAGCCTGGGTTGGCGACCGCCTGGTACAACCTGGGCATCTTGCTGACGCGTTGCGTACGCTACCCCGAGGCCGTCGATGCGTTGCGAACTGCGGTGGTACTTGTGCCAGACCACGTTCTGGCGCGCGCGCAGCTGGCCGACATGTTGCGGGTCAGCGACCGCATTGATGAAGCCGTCGTTGAGTATCGTCGGGTGCTCGCTGAGCAACCTTGGGTCGGCATGGCCTGGTGGGGGCTGGCCGACATCAAGACGATGCGCTTTACGGCCGACGACATCGAGCGCATGCGCGCCGCTATGCACGACACCCGCGCCAGCGACGACGACTCGATCGCCACGGGTTTTGCCCTGGCCAAGGCGCTGGATGATGCGGGTTGCTATGCCGATTCGTTGTCGGCGATCGCCGCTGCCAATACCATTGCGCGCCGCCGCCAGACATGGAATGCGGCCGCATTTTCCGGGTTCGTGGACGCGATCGACGTCGCTCTGGCGCCAGCGCATGCCGCTGGCGCCGACGCTGCGGGTCTGGGCCGCGAAGTCATTTTTGTCGTCAGCCTGCCGCGTTCCGGTTCAACCCTTGTGGAGCAGATTCTGGCGTCGCACTCGCAGGTGGAAGGCGCCGGCGAATTGCCGGATCTGGCGCTGACGATTTCCGAGGAATCGCAGCGCCGCGGAAAAATATTTCCCCAATGGACGGGCGAACTGCAAGCGGAGGACTGGGCGCGTCTGGGCCGACGTTATCTGCAGCGCACCGCACATTGGCGACAACGCGGCGCCATCTTTGTCGACAAGATGCCGCACAACTGGGTCTACATCGGCGCGATCCGCGCGATGCTGCCGGGCGCACGCATCGTCTGTGCCCGGCGCGATCGGCTGGAAACCTGCCTGGCCTGCTATCGCCAGCATTTTGCCGGCAATGAGTACACGCGCACGTTCGTGGATCTGGCCGCATATTGGCGCGACTTCGACCGCAGTGTGCGGCAATGGCGCGGCCGCGCTCCGCTGCGAGTTTACGAGCACATCTACGAAGATCTGCTGGCCGACACCGAATCGAGCATCCGCAAGCTACTGGATTTTTGCGGCCTGCCATTTGAGGAGGCTTGCCTGCGTTTTCACGAAACCCGTCGCGACGTGCGTTCGCCGAGCGCGACGCAGGTGCGTCAGCCGTTACGCCAGGATACCGCTCGCGCGTTGCGCTATGGCAATGCGCTCGATCCGCTGCGCGCGGCGTTGGGTATGTCGCCTTTCGTAGAACCAACGCATGCAGCCTGACCAACATGCGATCTGATCAACCCGCTGCGGTGCGGCTCGAACGCGACTGCCTGGAACAGGTGCGCGCCCTGGTGCTGCGTGGCGACCTGACGGGCGCCGAAAACCTTGCGTCAGCGGCGCTGCGGGAACATCCGCAATCGGTCGATCTGCGCCGCGCTCTGGCCGGCATCTACCAGCAAACACGGCGCTATGGACACGCGGAAACCCTGTTGTGCGAAGTACTGGCGCAGGATCCGGGCGACGCTGCCGCCGCTTTCACGCTCGCGGAAATCCTCAAACAAGCCGGTCGCATGAGCGCCGCTGCGGCGGTGCTACGGGCGTGTTTCGAACATGGTGATCACGACGCCGATCTTGCGATCCGCGCGATCGAGTTGATCGATGATTGCGGACGCCAGCACCAGGCGGCCGCAATCGCCGAGGACGCGATTGCAGGCAAGCCCGAGGATGCGCGCCTGCACGCCTATGCCGGCATGCTGGAAGTGCAAACCGGTGAGTTCGCGCGCGCGCGAGAACATTTCCTGTTTGCGCTGGAGCACAACGCGCAGGCCTGCGAATGGAATGCGCCGCATGGCCTGGCGTCCGCGCAGCGTTATGCGAGCGCGGAACATCCCGATTTCCAGCGGTTCCGAGATTGTCTTGCACGTACGGACTTGAGCGACAAGGCGCGCTCGACCTTGTTGTTCGCGCTGGCCAAGGCGCACGACGATGTCGGCGACTATGAACTAGCGGCTGGGTATTTCCGCCAGGCCAACGCATTAGCGCATGCACTGACGAAATGGTCGCGCAAGAATTGGCGGCGTGCGCTGGAATCGCGGCTTGCGGCGCGGCCGTTCGCGCAGCACCTTGAGCCAACGGATTGGACGCCGGTGTTCATCGTCGGCATGCCGCGCTCCGGCACAACCCTGGTGGCCGAACTGCTGGCACGGCATCCCCAGGTGTGCAACCGCGGTGAGCTGGCGTGGCTGGCCAATCTTTCTCAACAGCCGGCTTTGGCCGGGAGTCCCGCGCGCGCCGCGCTTGAACACGCGGCGGCGACCTATGCTGCACAACTGCGTCAGGATGATTCGGACGCGCGCTGGTTTATCGACAAGCAGCCGCTCAATTTCCGTTACCTGGACTTGATGCTGGCGCTGTGGCCGCACGCGAAGATCGTGCATTGCCGGCGCAACGCACGCGATACGGCGTTGTCGTTGTGGTCGCAATCGTTTCTCGAGGAAGCGCAGGGCTATTCCTACGACTTCGCCGATATCGCCGTCGTCATGCGCGATTGCGAGCGCCTCATGGCACATTGGCGGAAGTTCTACGCCGCATCGATACACGAGGTGCGTTACGAGCAGCTTGCCGCCGATCCCGAAGACACCATCGCCGCGCTGGCGACATGGCTGGAGTTGCCGGCAAATCCGGCACCGACGCCGGACAAGGCAGCGGCCAGCATCAGCACCGCCAGCTTGTGGCAGGCGCGCCAGCCGGTTTATACGCGTTCGGTAGAGCGCTGGCGCAACTACGCGCCATACATGCCGGAACTGTTGAGGTTCCATGTTGACTGACGCTTACGTTGCGTCGGTCGAATAACCCCAGTGTTGCAGTATCGGCGCCAGCGTGGGTAAGACGGGTGCGAAGTATTCGCGATACTGGTGCCAGCGATTCGTGCCCTTGGAGTTCACCGGCTCGATGACCTGGCTGTAGCTGGGCGTGGCGATGTAACCCTTTTCACGTGCGCGGCGGTCGAATTGCAGCATGGGCGCTGCGTCTTCGAGTTCGAGAAAATCGGCGATGCGCCGAGTATGCGGGGCGATGTCGGCGACCAGGTCTTCGTAGCGCGAGACCAGCACGTTTGGCTGGAACACTTCCACATGCTGCAGCCAGCATTGCATCGCCTGCACGTAAGCTGCAGCGAGGCGATCGAGATTTTCGCAAGCGGCCCCAAGCACGCTCGAACGGAAATTCTGCATGTAGCACGACAAGATCACATCGCAGGGGTGGCGCACGCAGAGGATGAACTTCGCTGCGGGGAACAGGCGATAGATCATCGGCAGCCACAGCATGTTCAGCGGATTCTTGTCGACGAGCTGCGTATCCGCGCGGCGCTGGATTCTCTCCGCCGTCAGCAGGAAATACTTCTTGCGCAATTCATCGCAGTCGTATTGGCGCAGTACGCTCAGATCGTCCAGGATGTGGCGATCGTGCGCGTGTAACTTGCTGGCCAGGCGTTCGAAGAACGGCGTTTCGTCCATCGACTGCAAGCTCGGATGCGCGTCGAGCATCTGTTCCAGCAGCGTGGTGCCGGAGCGCGGGAAACCGACGATGAAAATCGGCGAATTGCGCGCATCCGGTGCACGATACTGCGGCCACCTCTTGAATTGTTCGGGCGTGAGCATGCGCACGGCACCGGGCAACGGCAAGGCATCGGGGGTGAAGCTGTCCGGTGCGGAATGCTTCAGTTCCGCCACGTGGCGCGCGTGCGCCTCGCCCAAGGCTTGCATCGCTGCCGCGGGGTCGCGCAGTTTGTCGCAGACACTACCCAGGTCATAGTAATACGCGTAATCGTTGTCGTTAACGGGGCCGGCCTGTTCAAGCAGCGACCGCGCCAGCCCGGCGTTCCTGTCGCGCAACGCCAGTATCGCGCGCATCTGCATGACGTGCCGGCGCATGGAATCGCTCAGGTTCATCGCCTCTAGCGGCTGCAGCAGCGCTTCGGCTTCAGTCAGCAGGTTGAGGCGTTCGTCGACTTTGGCCAGCAGAATGCGCGTGTCGACACGTTGCGGGTTGCGCGCCAGCAGGTTCTGCAACACCAGCTGTGCGCCCGGTGCCTCGGCGAGCAGCAGCAGCAGACGCGCCAATTCCATCTGCAACTGTTCGTCATCCAGCGGCAGCCAGCTGCGCCACGGCTTGAGCAGGTCGTCGCAGCCGCGAAAGTCCTGCGCCAGTGCGCAGGCGTTCGCGGCGAGTATGCGCGGCCGCGGCGTATCGCGATCGAGCTCGAACGCGTCGAGCAGCATGTCGCGCGCGGCGAGATATTCCTTGCGCGCGACCAACATCTGGCCCACCTGCATGCGCGGTTCGGGGTCACGCGGATCCAGTTCCATGGCCTGGCGCCACGCGCTTTCGGACTCCTCGCTGCGGCCGACCTCGGCGAGGATGGTGGCGTAGTTGGACCAGTGCACATTGCTGGTCGGCTGAACTTCGGTCAGGCGCCGGAATGCGTCGAGCGCGTCGTCGGTGCGGCGCTGTGCGTGCAGACTCAACGCCAGAGAGAGCATGGCGTCGATGTGGCCGGGTGCGCTTTCCAGCACGCTGCGGCTGAGACGCTCGGCTTCGGCCGGGTTGCCGTCGCGCAACGCGCCGACGATGTCTTTGAAGATAGCTGATTCGTTCATCGGGGATAGTTATTGCATGGCCATGCGCCGGCAATTGCTCCTGCATTGCCGGCGTACCGTCCATCCATGGACATAAAAAAAGAGCCGCGCTTGCGCGCGGCTCTGAAGTTTACGCTTATTGCTAGAC
>JANXVS010000307.1 GCA_025351555.1 Pseudomonadota bacterium
CGACAGGCAGATCCAGAAACACCAGACCGAAGTGATTGCCGAGTTTCTTCGCGTGTTCCAGCGGGCGCAGATTGACCGGGACGGTCGCGCGGATCGTCAGTCCGTCCACTTTTTCGCCGATAGCCAGCAGATAACTGCGCAGCGCACCGGCAGCGCAGGCGAGCAGCACGTCATTGACGGTGCAGCGCAGGATCTTGCCGATGGCTTTCACATCTTCCAGCGGCAACGGCTCGGCCCAAGCGCAGCGCTTGACGACGCCAAGCGGCCCCTTGAACGCGGTTTGCGGATCGTCGGCCAGGCTCAGCGCGACCGCAAGTTCGCGCGTGATTTCCCCTCCTTCCTTGGCGATCATTGCGGCGAGCGCGGGATCGCGCAGCAATTCACCGCCCTTGGCCAGCGCCTTTTCGCCGATCGCGATGGCCTTGGCGATGCCGGCGCGCGTCGGGTGCAGCAGACGATCGATCACGCCACCCTGATCTTGCTTGAGCCACGCCTTCGACAACTCAATGCGCTTTTTGGGTTTCGGCGCCGCGTCAGTCAGCGACAGCATTACCTGGACGAGGGCGAGTCCATCGGCATAACAGTGATGGATACGCGAGGCGAGCACGCTACCGCCTTGATAATTCTCGATGAGATGAAATTGCCACAGCGGCTTGAAGTGATCCAGCGGCGTCGAAGCCAGTTCGCTGACGAATTTTTCCAGCGCAAGCTTGTCGGCCTTGCCGGGCAATGCAGCCAGGCGCACATGCCAGTCCATGTCGAAGTCGGCGTCGGTTTCCCAGGACGCGGCGTTGCCGGTATCGACCGCCTTTTGGCGGAAGCGCGGATAGGCGAGAAAGCGATCGGCGAGCAGGCGCTTGAGTTTCTTCAGTTCCAGGCGGCCGTTGAAAAACATCAGCCCGGTGATCATCATCAGATTCGTCGGGCTTTCCATGCGCAACCACGCTGTATCGACCTTGGACATGGCCTCGCGTGCGGCGCGTTTTGTATCCGACATGCCCGTCTCCCCTTTCTTACGCTCGCCGTGTAGCATCCGGCGAACGCCAAGAAAAGGCAATGCACGGAAAATTCCTGATGCCCCATGGCAGCGACATCCTGCTCAGCCTGTTCATCGTCTTCGTCGCCGCGCAGATCGGCGCCGAGATCGCGCAGCGCTTGAAACTGCCAGGCGTGGTCGGTGAAATCGCCGCCGGCTGCGTGGTCGGGCCGTCGCTGCTCGGCTGGGTGCAGCCGTCCGAGGCGCTGGATGTGCTGGCCGAGATCGGCGTCGTCCTGTTGCTGTTTTCGGTGGGACTGGAAACCCGCATCGACGACATGCGACGCGTCGGTCGCAGCGCGTTTGCGGTCGGCGTGCTTGGCGTCATCATCCCGTTCGCGCTCGGCAGCCTGTGGGCGCATGGCAGCGGCTACGACTGGGCCAAGTCGCTATTCATCGCTGCCGCGTTCGTCGCCACCTCGGCCGGTATCACCGCCCGCGTGTTGCAGGAACTCGGCGCGCTGCAACGCGAGGAAAGCCGCGTGATCCTTGGCGCGGCGGTGATCGACGATATTCTTGCGATGCTCCTGCTCGGTATCGTCACCGCAATGCAGTCCGGCGAATCGCTGCAGCTGGGTCATCTGGTCGTGATCCTGCTCGAAGCGGTCGGCTTTATCGCCATCATCGCCCTGGTCGGCACCCGCGTAATGCGGCATTCCTCGCGTTGGCTGGAGGCACCGATCAATCCATTGTCGCCGCTGACCATCGTGTTAGCGATATGCCTTGGTCTGGCCTTCCTGTCGACGCAGTTCGGGCTTGCCGCAATCATCGGCGCCTTCCTCGCCGGTATGGTCGCCTCAGAAACCAAGCAGCGAGAGACGCTGGAACATCAAACCCAGCCGCTGCTCGCGCTGATGACGCCGTTCTTCTTCGTAGTGACGGGGGCGAAAGTGGAGCTGGCGCAATTGGCGAATCTGGATGCTTTGCTGACCCTGGCGCTGATCACCGTGATTGCCATCGTCTCCAAACTGATCGGCGGCTTCCTCGGAGCACTCTCGCTCGGCCGGCGCAGTGCACTGATCGTCGGTGTCGGCATGATCCCGCGTGGCGAAGTCGGCGTGGTGATCGCCAGCCTGGGCCTGGCCGCCGGGGTGTTCTCGCCACGTACCTATGCGCTGATCGTGGGGATGTCGTTACTCACAGCGATAATCACGCCGCCGGTATTGGCGACGCTATTGCGGCAAGAAAACCTCCAATAATTGTTGTCCGGACAACAACTGCTGCGCTGCAAGATGACATTGGCCCACGAACCGGTATCCTCCGCGCGCCCGAACCGTATCCGCCACGCGGCCTACTCGTATCATCCGCGCGGTACTACCGGTTGGACCTTGGCACCACAGGGGTACCATGAGGGAATCGTCGTCTGGGCTGCAAAGCACGCAGCGGTCAGGCGCGTGGTTTGAACGTGCGCAGACGGAACTTGGCAAGTGTAACTTACTGATTCCTCATGGCAATGGGGAACTTCAATCACCTGGAAGCCGATAGGCTTCCCTTTGGGAGTTGACGTATATGAATCGATTGACCTTGGTAACCGCTGTGCTCGCGAGCATCTGCGCCACGACCGCTTTTGCCCAGAGCCACGGCAAAGTGGAAGTTTCCGGAGCTGTCCAGCACGACACCCTGCACTCGCTGCGTGATGTGGTCGTGAATCCGGCGGATTTCAAGAAGATGCGCGACCGCGTCGAACATGACATTCCATTACCGTATGTGCCAGACAACCAGTCCGATGGCGCAATTCAAAGCTTTGCCGACCGCGGTACGTTTGCACCCACTCCGCTTATTAGTGCGGTCGACGGCGTCGGTAACGGCTTCAGCGGCCCGAACGGCAGCTTTACCGTCAACAGTGCACCACCGGATACCAATGGCGCGGTGGGCGCAACTCAGTACGTTCAAATCGTGAACTCTGGCTTTGCGGTATTCTCCAAGTCAACCAAGGCGGCGGTCTATGGACCCGTGCCGACCAATTCGCTGTTTTCCGGCTTTCCCGGGATTTGCTCGACCACCAACGACGGCGATGCCACGGTCGTGTACGACAAGGCCGCCAATCGCTGGGTGATCTCGCAATTCGCAGTAACCGGTGCGGGAACGGCAAGCGTTCCCTACCTGCAGTGTGTGGCGGTGTCCGTGACTAACGATGCGACGGGTGCATACAACCGTTATGCGTTCTCGTACGGCACCACGTTCCCGGACTATCCGAAGACCGGCGTCTGGCCGGATGGCTACTAC
>JANXVS010000321.1 GCA_025351555.1 Pseudomonadota bacterium
CTTCAATCCGGCGATGAGTTTGTTGGCAGCTTCCTGCCCGTCGGCGTAAAGCATGCGGCAGTTGTCCTGATAGAACAGCGCGTTCTCGATGCCGGCGAAGCCCGTACCCTTGCCGCGCTTGATCACGATCACCTGCTTGGCGTTGGCGACATCGAGGATCGGCATGCCGTAGATGGGTGAGGACTTGTCAGTCTTGGCGACCGGATTGACCACGTCGTTCGCGCCGATGACGATGGCGACATCGCAGTTCGGAAATTCCGGATTGACGTCGTCCATATCGGCGATCAGATCGTAGGGTACGCCGGCTTCGGCGAGCAGCACGTTCATGTGTCCGGGCATGCGGCCAGCCACGGGATGGATCGCGAACTTCACGCTCTTGTCGCGCTTGATCAGTTGCTGCGAAAGCTCCCAGATCTTGTGCTGGGCCTGGGCCACAGCCATGCCATAGCCGGGCACGATGATGATCTTGTCGGCCATGTACAGCAGCGAGGCGGCGTCGTCGGCCTCGATGGGTTTCATCGAACCCTTGATCTCCGCCGCTGCACCGCCGCCGCTGCCGAAGTTGGAGAACAACACATTGCTGATCGAGCGATTCATCGCCTTGGCCATCAGGCGCGTGAGCAGGGTGCCTGCCGCGCCGACAACGATGCCGGCGATGATCAGCGCGACGTTCTGCTGGACGAAGCCCTCGAAGCCGACGGCCAGTCCGGTGAATGCGTTGAACAGCGAAATCACCACCGGCATGTCGGCGCCGCCGATCGGCAAGGTCATCAGCACGCCGAACAGCAGGGCCGCAGCGAAGAACGCGATGATGATGCCCAGATCAATGTGGTGCATCACGGTGAGGCCGTACACGACATAGGCACCCAGCGCCGCGGCGGCGAGAAAGCACAAGCCATTCACCGCCTGCTGACCGGTGAAGCGGAAGGTCTTGTCCATCCAGCCTTGCAGCTTCATGAACGCGATCAGCGAACCGGTGAAGGATACCGAGCCGATCAGTGCGCCGATCACGGCGAGGCTGACTTGCGACAGGCTACTGTGCGGCATGTACGGCCCGAACTTGGGCCCTTCAGCAAGGGTGGCAAATCCCAACAGGGCAATGGCGCCGATCGCGGCCGCCGAACCGCCGCCCATGCCGTTGTACAAGGCAACCATCTGCGGCATCGCAGTCATCGCGACCCTGCGGCCGCTATACCAGGCAACGGCGCTGGACAAGCCGATCGCAAGAATCATGAGGACGATATTCGACCATGCGAAATTGGCGTGGAAGAAGGTGGCGATGACGGCGAGCAGCACGCCGACGCCGGCCCACTGGATACCGCTGCGCGCGGTCACCGGCGAGGACATGCGCTTGATGCCCATGATCAGCAGCACCGCGGCGGCGAAGTAGCTCGCCTGGATAGCCAGGGAAATGAGTTGGGCGGTATTCATGCCTTGGCCCCCGTTGAATTGGAGCCGGGTTTCTTGCTGGATTTGAACATCTCAAGCATGCGCTCAGTCACGACGTAACCGCCGGCCGCGTTGCCGGCGCCGAGAAACACGCCGATAAAGCCGATGACTTTGGCGACGGTGTCGTCGGGCCCGGCTTCACCGAGCGCGACCATCGCGCCGACCAGGACGATGCCATGGACGAAATTCGATCCCGACATCAGCGGCGTATGCAGGATCACCGGCACGCGCGAGATGATCTCGTGGCCGGTGAAGGCGGCGAGCATGAAAAGGTATAGAGCCAGGAATCCGTCGATCATGGCTGCGCTCCTTCGACCAGCTGTTTGGTGGGTTCGTGCTTGATCTGGCCCGCATGCGTCACGCAGGTCTTGGCGATCAGCTCGTCGTCCCAATCCAGATTCAAGTCGCCGTCCTTGATGCTTAATTCAAGAAAATTATACAAATTCTTCGAATACAGTTCGCTCGCGTGGATCGGCGTGGTCGCCGCGAGATTGACTGGACCGATCACGGTCACACCATTCGCAGTCGTCACAGTTTTTCCGGGTTCGGTCACCTCGCAGTTGCCGCCGGTTTCCGCGGCGATATCCACAATCACCGAACCGGGCTTCATGCCCGCTACCATTGCGGCCGTGATGATCCGCGGCGCTTTGCGCCCCGGCACCGCAGCGGTGGTGACGATCACGTCGACGCCCTTGATGTGCTCGGCCAGCGCGGCCTGCTGCTGGGCGCGTTCTTCGGGCGTCAATTCGCGCGCGTAACCGCCGGCGCCGGCGGCGCTGACGCCGAGCTCGACATATTTGGCGCCGAGCGACTGGATTTGCTCCTTGGTTTCCGGGCGCACGTCGAAGCCTTCGACCTGGCCGCCGAGACGGCGCGCGGTGGCAATCGCCTGCAGGCCGGCGACGCCGGCGCCGATGATCAGCACCTTGGATGGTCGAACTGTTCCGGCCGCGGTGGTGAGCATCGGAAAGAATTTCGGCGAAGCCTCGGCCGCGATCAGCACCGCCTTGTAACCGGCGATATTGGCCTGCGAGGACAGCACATCCATCGCCTGCGCACGCGTCGTGCGCGGCAGCAGTTCCATTGCGAAGCTCGTGATCTTGTGATCGCGCAGCGCCTTGATGCGCTCCGGCGCCAGATGCGGCGACAGATATCCAATCGTCACCGCGCCTTCTTTCAGCGCCGCAATCTCTTCCAGAGTCGGCGGCTGCACCGTCAGCAACACGTCGGCGCGACCGAGCGTGCTGCGCGCATCCACTGCCACCTCGGTGTCTTTGTAAGACGCGTCGGGGAAACTCGCCGCATCGCCGGCGCCATGCTCGATCAACAGATTGACCGCCTTGGCCTTGAGTTTCTTCGCCACGTCGGGCGTCAGCGCCACGCGGCGCTCGCCAGGTAGCGTCTCGCGCACCACGCCTATGGTAATCGCCATGAATCCCTCCCGATCGTGCGATACGAAGAGCGTGATGCTAGCCGAGCTTGCGGATTCCCGCTAGCTGTTATGCTGCGCCTCCGTAAAAAGCCTCGTGAATGCAGCATGGATTCTCTGGATTTTCTCAACGCCCGCCGTTCGACTCCCGCGCGTCAACTCGGGGATCCGGGGCCTGACGCAACCCAGCTGGAACAACTGCTGTCCGCAGCGATCCGCGTTCCCGATCATGGCAAGCTCACACCCTGGCGGTTGCTGCTGATCCGTGGCGACGCGCGCGCGCGACTTGGCAAGGCTCTGGCCGAAATCCACCATCGCAAAGAGCCTGATGTCGCCGACTCGGCACTGACCAAGGATCGCGAGCGTTACAGCTTCGCTCCGGTCGTCGTCGCGGTGATCGCGCGGATCGATCCACAGCACGCGAAAATCCCGGCGCAGGAACAACTGCTGTCCGCCGGCTGCGTCGCTTACAACTTGCTGCTCGGCGCGCAGGCGCTGGGCTTCGCCGCGCAATGGCTGACCGGCTGGGCGGCCTACGATGTCGACGCAGCGACGCTTTTTAGACTTTCTCCACAAGAGCGCATTGTAGCATTTGTTCACATTGGTACAGCTAACGAAGCAGCACCGGAGCGTACACGGCCGGATCTGGTGACGTTAGTCAGTGAATGGCGTGGTTGAGTCGGAAATGCAACCGACGCTGCATCTGATCGACGCCAGCCTGTATATTTTTCGCGCCTGGCACGCGGTGCCGATGGAATTCCAAGACAACGAAGGCGCGCCGGTGAACGCCGTCTATGGTTTCACCCGCTTTCTCTGCGATTTTCTCGAACGCACCAAACCAACGCACACCGTGGTCGCATTCGACGAGTCGCTGACCAGCTCGTTCCGCAATGCAATCTATCCGGAATACAAGGCCAATCGCGAACTGCCGCCGGCAGAACTGTCAGTCCAGTTCGCGTATTGCAAACGCATCGCCGCGGCGCTCGGCTTGTGCGTGCTCGCCGATGCGCATTACGAAGCCGACGACCTGATCGGCAGCGCGGTCGTGGCGTCGCGCACGCACGGGTTTCGTTCCGTGATCGTCTCGGCAGACAAGGATTTCGGGCAGTTGATTTGTGAACAAGATGAACAATGGGATTTTTCACGCGACCTGCGCTGGGATCAGCACGGCGTCAAGAAGCGCCTCGGCGTGCGTCCGGATCAGGTTGCCGATTACCTGGCCCTGAATGGCGATGCGATCGACAATATTCCGGGTGTGCCCGGCGTCGGCGCCAAGACCGCAGCAAGTCTGCTCGCGCATTTCGATACCCTCGATGCGCTGTACGCACGCATCGAGGAAGTGCCGTATCTGCGCCTGCGCGGCGCGGGCCAGGTTTATGTCCGACTCAAGCAATACCGCGAGCAGGCGATGCTCAGTCGCGCCTTGACCGGCATCGCCCTGGATGCGCCGGTGCCAATAACCATCGAGGCGTTGGCATGGGCGGCGCCGGATCTGGCCGAACTTGATGTGTTGCTTGAGCGGCTGCGTTTCGGTCCGCTCACGCGCTCGCGCTGCCGCGCCTTGCGCGCGGCGAGCTGAGTCGCGACATCATCCCATTCAGTGCTTGTCGTCGCCGGCCGGTGGCCTTGTAGCGTCAGTTGCGGCCTTGGCCGGCGGCTTGCGTACATCGCCCGGTTTTGCCACGCCGATAGGGCCGATATCGGTACCCACGCCGTTCTGACCCCAGGCGAATCGCAGATTGCTGCGGAACACGCGCACCGGTTCAAGCTGCGTCGGGTCGGTGAGTACGCCGTTGCCGTCGTACAGCGCATTCTGGCGATTTGCGACAAAGTATAAACCGTCGTCCGCCACGGCACCTTGGCCGAGGTCGGCGAATGCCGGTTGCGCCACGTCCAGCGGCATGGCGCCGGCAATACTGCGGCCATCCGTCGACAACTTCAGGCGCATGACCCGGCGCGGCACCATGCCACCCTCGATGGCGACGAGATTGCCGTCGTACCAATACAGGCCATTGATACCACCAAGCACCAATTTCGAGGAGTTGTAGGCGAGTTCAAAGGCCACGGATTTGGTCAGGTCGAAGCCGAAAATGCCCATCGCAAAATCGGCCAGATACAGGGTATTGCCGTCGTCGGATAGTGCGAGCGCGCGAATGCCGGTCAGACGTGGATTCGACGTAAGCAACTTCAGCGCGCCGCCATCGAGCCTGTAGATTTCCCGGCGTGCGCCGTCGGCGGCGTAGACCTGGCCGTCCTTGCCGACGGCAAGGCTGTTCAAAATGTGCGCACCGCCACTTTGCGGCAAAATATACTTGTGCGATAGTTTACCCGAGGCCAGATCGAACTCGAACACACCGGCCTGACCGGCATTGTCCTTGTCGAAGCCTTTGTATTTCGGCGAGGCCGAACTGGCCACGTAGAGCTTGCCATGTGCGGCATCGATGCCGAGCCCATCCACGCCCCACAGACCATTGCTGGCGTCGGCAATGATAAAGTCCGTGAGCTTGCCAGTGTCATCAGCTAGCTGGATCGTACCCGCACGCGCGCTGCCGACGAGGAACTGTTTGCGTTTTGCGTCCCACGCCAGCGCGTCAAACAGGTAATCGCCCTTGGGCAACTCGAACGCGACCTTGCCTTCACCGAACTGCTTGGCGTTGACCTGCAAGTTGGCGACGATGTAATCCCACACTTTGGTGCCATGGATCGGATCGAAGCGCGGGTCCTTGGCGATGTCGTAGCCAAAACCCTGGATCTGCATATGCATCAGGGTGTCATAGGCATGGGTCTTGTCATCGACCTTCGCGTACGCCATCGCCAGTTGCAGCTTCAGGTCGCCGGAATTGGGCATCAGTTCGGACACGCGCGCCAAGGTCCATGTGAAGCGCTGCATGTCGTGCTGTGAGTTATACAATTGCGCAAGACGCGACAATGCGGCGACATCGTGTGACTGTTTGATCTGTTCCTCGGTCAGCGCCTCGGCCTTCTGTGCCATGGTGGGCTGCGTCGATGCGGTCGGTTTGGCGGCAGCCTTGTCTTGCGCGCTCGCCGCCACGCACAGCGGCGCCAACAGGCTCAGCAGAAGCCAGGATTGAATTTTCATACGGATAACCTTGAAGATGGCGGACGGGATAAGACCGTGAACCGGCGGCGAAGTTTCGCAGTGTTGTGCAACGGACGCACGATGGAACCGGTATTATTTCACACTTCACGCAGCGGCCCAGTCCAATGACGACAACCGAAACCTTGTTTGCCGGCCGCTGGCTGCGCCTGATGCGGCGTGGGCGATGGGAATTCGCCGAACGCACCAATCCCGGCGGTGGCGTGATCATCATCGCGATCACGCCGGCCAATTGTGTGCTGTTCGTCGAGCAATGGCGTGAGGCGGTGCGCGGCAAGACTATCGAGATGCCGGCGGGTCTGATCGGCGATCTGGCCGGCAATGCCAAGGAATCGGCGATCGCTGCGGCCGCACGCGAACTCACCGAGGAAACCGGCTATCGCGCCGGACGCATCGAATTCCTCATGGCAGGCCCGTCATCGGCTGGCATGAGCAACGAGATAATCGCTTTCGTGCGTGCGCACGACCTGGTGCGCGAACATGCCGGTGGCGGCGATGCAACAGAAAATATCCTTGTCCACGAGATCCCGCTTGCCAATGCGGCCGCGTGGCTGCTCGGCAAATCGCGCGAAGGCTATTCGATCGATCCGAAACTTTTCGCGGGGTTGTATTTCATCGACCACACGCCGACGTTGTTCAATGCAACGTAATCACCGTCCAACCGATCCATTGCCACAACAGCAGCAGCGCCATCGCCAACAGCACGGCAAAAGTCAGCACGACACCGACCATGCGGCCGGGCGAGATGCCGCCATGCCGCGAGACACCCCAGGCGTGCGCGAGGCGCGCGAAGATCAGCACGATGCCGAAGACGTGCAGCAACAGCGGGACGGTCTGGTTGAGTTCAAGCAACAGCAGTAGGATCAGCCCGAACGGAAGATATTCGATCGCATTGCCATGCGCACGGATGCGCTTGCGCAACTCGCCGTCATCGCCATCGCCAAGGCCGATCTTGTGCCTGCGCCGATAAGCGATAACACGCGCTGCCAGGACGAGAATCAGCACTGTGGCCAGTGCGGCATACAGGCCGGTAATACGCATGTGCTCTCCCCTTGTCGAAACGCCAGAGTTTCAGTTCATCACCAGCTTCGCGCCGCGCTGCACGCCGGTCAAGATTGCGCTACCAACGGGCACGATATGATAGCTGACGCGCACGATGCCGACCTTGGGTTGTGTGGGATCTCCACCCGCGTACAAGGCACCGCCTGCCTCGCTGAAACTGGCCGCCAGATTCGGCGGCAAGTCCGCAACATGGACTGGGAAGTCGATCGCCTTGAGTTGCGCCACAGCCAGTTCGGCATCGACCGCATACGCGCCCAGCCGGATTTCGCTGGCGTGGAAACGCGCGTCCGCCAATCGTTGTGACGGGTTTTCGTGGCCGCCCGGGCGGTGGAACTTGCGCGAATCGATTGCCACATCCGACCAAACCGTCGTGTACGCACAATCGGCGCTGGCGCAGTTCTCCTGCCACTGGAACATTTCCACTTTGCGAAAAAGTATCGCCGCGTCGGCACCAATGCCGAATTGTTCATCGCGAGGTGGTTTGCCGATTTCGAGTTTCCCGGAAATCTTCACGTGCCGGCCTTCGTTGGCCGAATCGATGCGCTCGGCCGCTGCGTTGACAGGCGCAATCTGGTCGATGATCACTTCGTTGAATCGATGGTTCAGACGCTGATAACCAACCCAAGCTGCCGCTGCGACAACTACAATCGCCACAGCGATGATCGAATTTCGTTTGCGCGATATCCGCTTGCGCCGCGCCATGCTCAGGCTGCCAATCCCACGAGTTCAAGTAGCTCGTCAGCAGTACCGAAGCGGCCCTTCTCATCGCGCGTCACGCGCGCGAGCGCGCAACCAACATCGTGGGTAAAGAACAGGCGCACGCCGCGGGCGAGCTTGTCTTCCAGAAACACGCGCTTCTCGTCGATCAGCAATTCCGGGGCGCGGTCGTAACCCATGGTCACCGGCAGATGCACCCAGGGCCGGCCAGGAATCAGGTCGGCACAAAACACCACGCCGCCGCCGGGCAGGAGCCCAAGTGCCTCGGAGGCCATGGATGGCCGGGAGAGGCCGCCGGGCAAGAGCCCAAGTGCCCCGGAGGCCATGGATGGCCAGGAGAGGCCGGCGGGCGCTACGACTTCCGCCAGCATCAGGCCCGGCGTATGACCGTCACTGAAGGAAAAATGCACACTTTTCCCCAAAGTGAAAGAGTGCACATTATCCACAAGTTCCAGCCGCCCGGATTGTTCCAGCAACGGCTGCAATTCGGCGATGAACGAGGCACGATCGCGCGCATGCGGATGCAGGGCGCGTTCCCAACAGCGCCGGCCAACGATGTATTTCGCGTTCGGGAAAAGCAGCTCTGCCGCGTTGCCTTCCTGCCAAGCAGCAAGCATGCCGCCGGCGTGATCGAAGTGCAGATGCGACAGCACCACGGCGTCGATGTCCTCGTGTGAGAAACCCGCTTTCGCCAGCGAGGCCAGCAGCACATGTTCGGCCTCGACGACGCCGAAGCGCTCCTTAAGCTTCGGCTCGAAAAATGCGCCGATACCGGTTTCGAACAGCACGGTTTTGCCATCGAGATCGTCAACCAGCAGCGCACGACAGGCTAGCGGAATGCGGTTGCCGGAATCTGGCACAATCCATTTTTCCCACATGCCACGCGGCACATTGCCGAACATGGCGCCGCCGTCGAGCTTCTGCGAATTTCCGAGGATGGACCAGAGTTTCATAAGGATGATGTCGTACTACTTCACCACGCCGCTGCCACTGGCCCGGCGCGAATCCGAGCCCGCGTATAATTTTCCACTTTTCCGATCCCAGCTCACCACATTCATGAAACCCCAGGGGTGGCTGGATTCGTTGACCTTGTGGCCCATGGCTTCGAGCGCCTTGACCTCGTCCTTGCTGAACGCGCCGGACTCTGCCGAAACCACATCGGGCAAATACTGATGGTGATAGCGTGGATTGGCGACGATCTGCGCCGGCAGTTCGCCGTCGATAAACGCGAGGATACCTTCCAGCACCATGGTGATGATGCGACTGCCGCCGGGCGTGCCGATCACGCCGATGCGATCGGCACCGATGACGAAGGTCGGCGTCATCGACGACAGCGGCCGACGGCCGGCCTTTGGCGCATTCGCTTCGTTGCCGACCAGGCCGAACGCATTCGGCGTGCCGGCCTTCAGCGCGAAGTCGTCCATCTCGTCGTTCATCACGAAGCCGGTGCCGGGGACGACCAACGCATCGCCGAGGGAAAGGTTTACTGTCTGCGTCGCCGCAACGAGGTTGCCGTCGGCGTCGATGATCGAGAAATGTGTGGTGTGCGGGCGTTCGGCCGCGTTCAAATAACCGGGCAGAAGGTCGCTCGGCGTGGCCTTGTCGGGATGGATCGAGGCACGCAGGCCGGCCGCATACAACGGACTGGTCAGTTCGGCGATCGGCATCTGCACGAAGTCCGGATCGCCAAGATACGCGGCGCGATCGCGATAGCCGCGACGCATCGACTCGACGATCAAATGGATACGGTGTGCGCGATCGACCTTGGCCAGATCGTAGCCGCCGAGGATATTGAGCATCTCCGCAAGAACGATGCCGCCGGACGACGGCGGCGGCGCGGTGACGATATGCCAGCCACGATAATCGAACGCTAGCGGCTCGCGCTCCTTGGCCTGATAGTCGGACAGATCCTTGAGCGACCAATTGCCGCCCGCCGCGTTGATGCCATCGACCAGCCGCTGCGCGAATTGTCCGCGATAGAAACCGTCGTTGCCCTGCGCCGCGATCAACTCCAGCGTGCGGGCGATATCGGGATTGACGAAAGTCCAGCCGGTTCTCGGCGCGACGCCGTGATCCAGATACAGTGCGGCCGATGCGGGATAGCGCTTGATCACCTCGCTGCGTTCGCTGATCGCATCGAGAAAACGCGCGTCCGGCTGGAAGCCTTCTCGCGCGATGCGCATCGCCGGCGCCAGCGATTTGGACAAAGGCAATTTCCCATAATGCTGCGCGATCCACACCAGGCCCGCCACTTCGCCCGGGATCGCCGCGGCGGATGGTCCGTTCCAGGACTTGTCCTGATCCAGATCGCCCTTGGCATCCAGATATTGCTTAGCATCGACTGCGGCCGGCGCGGTTTCGCGCGCGTCAATCATGATGTCCTTTGAATCACTGGCTTGATGCAGCAGGAACAGACCGCCGCCACCGATGCCGGAACTCTGTGGTTCGACCACCGACAGCGCCGCCGCGACCGCGACTGCGGCGTCGAATGCGTTGCCGCCCTGCGCCAGCGCCTCGAAACCGGCTTCGGTCGCGAGCTTGTGCGCGCTGGCGATGGCGGCGTGGCCAGGCTTCTGTGTCGATTGCGCCGAAGCCAGCGCCGACGCAACCGCGAGAACTCCGAACAAAATACACTTTTTCACTTTTTATCCTCGGCAGTCAGCTCGCGGTATTTCGCCAGCAATTGTTCCGGCGTCTCGGCATGTGCCAAATCGATAAATATGCACTCGACCGGACACACCTCGATGCATTGCGGCGCATCGAAGTGGCCGACGCATTCAGTACAGCGCTGCGGCGCGATTTCGTAGACGACCGCGCCCATCGCGATAGCCTGATTCGGGCACACTGGCTCGCAGACATCGCAATTGACGCATTGTTCGGTGATCTTCAGCGCCATCGCGAGTCCGCGCGCAACCGCAGCGCGGGCGCGCGCCGCAGCGATGCAGTCATTTCATCTCGACAAAACGAAATTCCGCGCCGCTCTTGGCCAGCGCGGTCTTGACCGCATCCTGGTCGGCTGCGGCGCCAATGAACAGCACCACGACGCCCTTGAACGTGCCGTCCTGCGCATCCTTGAATGCTGCGGTGATCGTGTCGGTGGTGAGTTTGGAATCCGGCCCGCCGAACGCCATCATGTTGCCTGGCAGCACGCCGCGTGCGACCGTCGTCGATACATTGTCGAGCTGATTCTTGCGCGCATCCTGCGCATCGGCGCCATCGCCATTGGGAATGAAATACATGTAGGGATGATTGGTCTTCACGCCCTTCATGTTCTGCTTGACCACCGCGACCAGGTACTTCTGCCACGCCGCCTTGTCGGCGGTGGCGGCGGGTACCGGCACGGGTTTCGCCGCTTCGGCCGCAGCCGCGGCCTCGGCCGCCTTCTGCTTGTCTTCCTCGCTCGGACCACAGGCGCTGAGCGCCAGCGTGCCGACCAGTGCGAGCATGAGTATACTACGATAATTTTTCATAATGTCACCTTTTTGCCTCGGATTATCAGGAGAATATCTTTCAGGACAATATCTTTCAGGAGCCGCGCCAACGCTGCCGGAGCGCCTGCTGCACGGCCGGATGGACGAAGCCGGAGACATCGCCGCCCAGACGCGCGATCTCGCGCACCAGCGAAGAGGAAATGAAACTGTATTGTTCCGACGGCGTCAGGAACAGCGTTTCCGCCTGCGGAATCAGATGCCGGTTCATGCTCGCCAGCTGGAATTCGTATTCAAAATCAGACACCGCGCGCAGGCCGCGCAAGATCACGCCGGCGCCGGTGTCGCGCACGAAATGCGCAAGCAGCGAGGCAAATCCGCGCACTTCGACATTGGCGACGCCGGCCAAGGCCAGGCGCGCAAGCGAAATGCGATCCTCAAGGCTGAAACTTGTGCCCTTGCTCACACTCTCAGCGATGCCGACGATGACCCGGTCAAACAGCGGCGCAGCGCGGCTGACCAGATCGATATGGCCATTGGTGATCGGGTCGAACGTGCCGGGATAAACCGCCACACGCGCGCTGAACGAACTGGCTTGCTGGCTTGGCATTGGTGGTGATTGGAAGAAAAACCGCTACAGCTTAACGGATGGCTCCGCGCGGCGGTAGAGCGAATAACGCACGGCGCCGGCAACGCCCTCGCGGTGCAAGATCCAGTTCGCCGGCATCGCGGGAATTTCTCCGGCCGGTGATTCGACGTAAATCAAGGCGCCGGGTTGCAATCGATTGTGTGCTTCCAGTGTGTCTGCCACCGCTGTCCACACGCCTGCTGTAAATGGCGGGTCGAGAAAAACGATGTCGTAACGACTATCAGCTCCCGAGAGAAATTGAAGCGCATTGCTTCGATGCACGGGTGCCGTTTGCTTCAGACGCTCCAGATTTCCGCGCAACAGGGTCGCGAGCTGTGCATCAGTCTCGACGAAATCGACCTGCGCCGCACCGCGCGACAGCGCCTCGATGCCGAGCGCGCCGGTGCCGGCAAAAAGATCCAGACAGTGAGCTCCCGCGATTGTCGGTGCCAGCCAGTTGAACAGCGTCTCGCGCACACGATCCGGTGTCGGCCGCAGACCCGGCGCATCAGGCACCTCCAGACGCGATCCACGCAGCGTGCCGCCGACAATGCGCAGCCGGCCCGGCGCGGGTTTAGCGTGCGTTGGCATGAGTCGCTGACAGGTCCGGTGATACCATGACGCTATTGTCGTTCAAGTCCATACCCAATGCTCAAGTTCTGGAAAAAGAAAGGTGCGGAGGAAACGGCTGCACAGCCGGCTGAAGAATCGCAACCCGAAAAGTCGCAAACGTTCTCCGAAATCCTGCTCGAAGCCGCTCCCGCTTTGCAAGAGGCTGCGAAGGAAACACCCGCTTCGATCGAACCAAGCCCTCAGCCGTCGGCCCTCAGCCTTCCGCCCAAACGCACTTGGCGCGAGCGCCTTGCCGGCAGCGTCTTCAATCGCGATATCCGCGACCTGTTCGCGCGACACCCGCAGCTGGATGAGGCTTTTCTCGAAGAGCTCGAGACCACGCTGATCGGTGCCGACGTCGGCGTCGCCGCCAGCACCGAACTGGTGGAAGCGCTACGCAAACGTATGGGCAAACGCGAATTCGCAGATGCCGACGCGCTGCTCGCCTGCCTACGTGCCGAATTGATCGCGCTGCTCATACCAGTCAGCGTGCCGCTTTTGCCACAAAGTACACAAAGTCCATTTGTGATCCTCATGGTCGGCGTCAACGGCGTCGGCAAGACCACGACCATCGGCAAGCTGGCGCGTCATCTGCTAGCGCAGGGCCGCAGCGTCGTGCTCGCCGCTGGCGATACCTTCCGTGCTGCTGCGGTCGAGCAACTCAAGACCTGGGGCGAGCGCAACAATGTTCCGGTGATCGCGCAGGGTTCCGGCGCGGATTCGGCCAGCGTAATCTTCGATGCCCTGCAATCGGCGCGCGCGCGCGGAACGCAGATATTGATAGCCGACACCGCGGGGCGCCTGCACACACAAAGTGGATTGATGGACGAACTGGCCAAGATCCGCCGCGTGCTTGCCAAGCTCGACGCCGACGCCCCGCATGAAGTGTTGCTGGTGATCGACGGCACCACCGGCCAGAACGCGATCAGCCAAGTACGCCAGTTCCGCGCCGCGATTGGCGTAACGGGTTTGGTCGTCACCAAGCTTGATGGCACCGCCAAAGGCGGCGTGGTGTTCGCGTTGGCCAGGGAATTCGGACTGCCGATCCGCTACCTGGGATTGGGCGAAACCGCTGAAGACCTGCGCGAATTCGATCCGGCGGCCTTTGTCGACGGCCTGCTGCCGGCGAGTCTGGGCGATGCGCAAACCTGATTCGCCCACACCTGAATCGGTCGCCAAACGCCTGCTGCCCTGGTTCGATCGCCATGGCCGCCAGGACTTGCCTTGGCAACATCCGCGCACGCCCTATCGCGTCTGGCTGTCGGAAGTCATGCTGCAACAGACCCAAGTGGCGACGGTCGTCCCGTACTTTTTACGCTTTGTGGAAAAATTTCCATCACTGCCGACGCTGGCGGCAGCGTCGCAAGACGACGTGCTCGCCCTGTGGTCGGGGCTCGGCTATTACAGCCGCGCACGCAATCTGCACCGCGCCGCGCAGATCTGCGTCGAACTGCATGGCGGTGATCTGCCGTGCGATTTCGATGCGCTCACCGCCCTGCCCGGCATCGGCCGCTCGACCGCGGGCGCGGTACTCGCGCAGGCACACGGTCAGCGTTGCGCCATTCTCGACGGCAACGTCAAACGTGTGCTGGCACGCTTTCACGGCCTGCGCGGCTGGCCGGGATCGGCTGCCATCGAAAAGCAATTGTGGAAATTTGCAGAATGGCACACGCCGCATGAGCGCCTTGCGGACTACACCCAGGCGATCATGGACTTGGGCGCCACGACCTGCACGCGCTCGCGGCCGCAATGCACAGGCTGCCCACTGCGCATCGACTGCGTGGCATATCGAGATCACCTCACCGCGCAATTGCCGGAGCGCAAGCCCGCGCGCGCGTTGCCGACAAGAAGCACGGTGATGCTGGTGCTGCGCGATCATGCCGGCCGCCTGCTGCTCGAACGCCGGCCACCGACCGGCGTATGGGCGCAGTTGTGGA
>JANXVS010000325.1 GCA_025351555.1 Pseudomonadota bacterium
AACGGTAGCTGGCAAGATTGGTTTGAACGCACAGGCCACGGCACGGAATAAATTCATGCCGGTGGTCAGAATGATGTGCAATTCGCGGCTTCTGCTTGGGTCTTTCGCCACGACCCATGGCGCGGCGCTGGCGAGGTACTCATTCTGACCACCGGCATGAATTTATTCCGTGCCGTGGCCTGTGCGTTCAAACCAATCTTGCCAGCTACCGTTGCTGCAGCAGAGAATTTTCTAAATTTGCCTGAGGGCAGCCTCAACACATTCGGCGCGATAGACCGCCATCTATCCAATCACGTGGTAAAGCCCTATTCCGCATTGCTAACCCGCATTGACCCAAAAAATATCGAAACCATGATCGAATCCTCGAAAGAATCGCTTGAACAGACGCCTTCACCCTCTCCTCACCCCCTCCCCCGTCAAGGGGGAGGGGCTAAAGCGGGCTCTTCCACCCCCCCCCTCGCGGGGGAGGTCGCCGCGCGCAGCGTGGCGGGAGAGGGGGCGCCAAGCGGAGCGACGGCACCTGGCGCAGCGACAATCTCCATCGACGACTTCGCCAAGCTCGACCTGCGTATTGGCACGGTACTGCAATGTGGATTTGTGGAAGGATCGGACAAGCTGTTGTGCTTCGAGCTGGATGCGGGCGAACTCGGCAAACGCCAGATCTTCTCCGGCATCCGTGCCAGTTACGGCGAACCGGAAAAACTCATCGGGCGCAAGGTCGTGTTCATCGCCAATCTGGCGCCACGCAAGATGCGCTTCGGGGTATCCGAAGGCATGATCCTGTCGGCCGGCGGCGATGGCGGACCGGCTTCAAATCAACTCTTCCTGCTGGATGCCGACGCTGGCGCGCTGCCCGGCATGTCGGTGAAGTAATACCTGCGAATACCGCGTTATGCCCTATCCAGCACGCGCGGCGCTCGCCGACCGCATCGATGCCCTGCTGCCGCAAACGCAATGCACGCGCTGCGGCTATCCGGCGTGCCGGCCCTACGCGGAAGCTATCGCCGGCGGCGATGCAGATATCAACCAGTGCCCTCCAGGTGGCGCTGCCGGCATCGCGGCGCTCGCGGCCTTGCTCGAGAGCGCACCAAAGCCGCTCAATCCCGCGAACGGCGTCGAGAAGCCACGAGAAATCGCGATCATCGATGAGGCAGTCTGTATCGGCTGCACCAAGTGCATCCTGGCCTGCCCGGTCGATGCCATCGTCGGAGCATCGAAAATGATGCATACGATACTTGTGGAAGAATGTACCGGCTGTGAGTTGTGCATTGCTCCGTGTCCGGTCGATTGCATCGCGATGGTTCCAGCGCAGAACGACGACGCTGACCATACCGCACAGTATCGCGCTCGCTACGAGGCGCATCTGGCGCGGCTCGCGCGCGAGGAGGTCGAACGCAGCGCGGAACTTGCCGTGCGCAAGGCCGGCGTAGATGCGGCGGCGGGCGCCGACGCCGTGCGCGCCGCGATTGCACGGGCGCGGGCGAAGAAAACCGGCGGCTCCACATGAACGCTGCGTCGCGTGCCGAAATCTTCCGCCGCCTGCGCGAAGCCAATCCAAAACCCACGACCGAACTGGAATACAAGACGCCGTTCCAGCTGCTGATCGCAGTGATCCTGTCGGCCCAGGCAACCGATGTTGGCGTCAACAAGGCCACGCGCCGGCTGTTTCCCATCGCCGGTACGCCGCAGGCGTTGCTCGCACTCGGCGAAGAAACGCTGAAGCGCTACATTTCCACTATTGGACTATTCAACGCCAAGGCGAAGAACGTCATCGCCACCTGCCAAATCCTCATCGAGCAGAACGGCGGCGAGGTGCCGCGCACGCGCCAAGCACTGGAAACGCTGCCCGGCGTTGGCCGCAAAACCGCGAACGTGGTGCTCAATACCGCGTTTGGCGAGGCGACGATCGCCGTGGATACGCATATCTTCCGCGTCGCCAACCGAACCGGACTGGCACCTGGAAAAACCGTACGCGCGGTCGAGGACAAACTCGAAAAAACGATCCCGGCCGAGTTCAAGCAGGACGCGCATCACTGGCTCATTCTGCACGGCCGCTACGTGTGCAAGGCGCGCAAGCCGGATTGTCCACAATGCATCATCCGCGACCTATGCGAATACCGGCACAAGACAGCAGACAGTGATAAGTAAAGACGCAAACGTCATTTCGCTCGCTTGAGCCGATTGGCCCATAATTACACGAGTCCGATTGCACCAGGTCTTAATTAAAAACCAATGTTGTCACTTTCCTGTAATACGCCGTCAACACAATTCGCTCGCTGCCACTTAGCCCCGAGGAAAATCATGAAACTTCACATCGCGATCGCCGGCGCGCTGCTCAGCGCCTACGGCATCTCCGCGCACGCGTACGACTGGCTGCATGACTGGCCAACCAAATTCAAGACCGACAATGGTTATGAGTTCGGCATCAAGGGTCTGTACCAGGGCGACCTCAACAACTATTCCGGCGATACCACGAACCCGTTCACCGGCACGACGGTTCTGGCGGATCAGACGACTTGGCGGCGCAAGGAATTCAACGTCTACGGCAAGGCACCGTACGGCCTGGAATTCAATATCGGCTACGACTACCAAGGCAAAGTCTGGATCGACAATTACGTCAAATACAGCAACAAGGACATTGGCGATTTCCGCCTCGGCCAGTTCAAGACGCCAGTCGGCTGGGAAGAAGCCGAGAGTTCAAGCGCCACGACGTTCCTTGAGCGCTCGCTGCCAGTGCAGGCTGTCAACATGGGTCGCCGCCTCGGCGCCGACTGGGCCTATACCGCGATTCCGAACTGGCTGGTGACGCTTGGCTACTACTCGGGTGGTGACCTCAATGGCGATAACGACGGAGACGGCCCGGCCGCGCATGTGGTGTTCAATCCGATCAAGGAAAAGAACGAAGTCATCCACCTAGGCTTGGCGCTGTCGCAAGAGAATCGCGACGCGACGACCGATGGCCGCGGCATAGTCACGGTGCCGACCGCGCGTTTCCGCGCGCGACCGGAGGCCAACCTGACCGGCACGCGACTGATCGACAGCGGCGGCCTGAAGAATGCCGACACCATCGATCGTATCGGTCTGGAAGGCGCCTGGATCCATGGCCCGCTGCTGGTGCAAGGCGAATATCTGCACTTCAATGCCGACTTCACCGATACCAAGCCCAGCTACAGCGGTGGCGGCTTTTACGTGTTCGGCGCCTGGATGTTGACCGGCGAGAGCCGCGACTACAAGAATGGCTATGTCGGCAATGTCAAACCGGCCCACGAGTACGGCGCGTTTGAAGTCGCCGCACGCTACAGCGAGCTGGATCTCAATGACGGTCCGGTTCTGGGCGGCAAAGAACATGATTGGACCATCGGCGCCAACTGGTACTTGGGCAATCACCTGAAGTTCCAGGCCAACTACGTCCGCGCCTACAGCAACAAGTTCAGCAGCGCCGCAAAGCGTGATCTGGAGATCGATCCGGAAGTGTTTGAACTGCGCGCGCAAGTGTATTTTTGATGCCAGCTCGAGCCAAGGCGAGTACTTTCCGGGGCGCGGCGAAAACCGCGCCCTTTTTTATGGCCATGGATGGCCGGTATGCTGGCAATGCAGGAGCAATTGCCGGCGATTCATTCCACCTTCACACGCGGGCGTGTGAAATATGTCGCACCCACATCGGGTCTTGTCCAACGTGCTCATTTGCGCAATGCAGCACGGATTTGCCTTGTGCGCTCGTATCAAGAGGCTTACTGTATTTGCGATTTGGGGAGTCGACAAAATGCATGATCTTCGTCATGCATAGTTCCCTGTTCGCGCCTGAGTCAGCCGCCTAGCGGCGGTTCATAACCCGCGGGACGCATCCCGCTATCAACCGGAGTACATGCAATGTCGAACAAGATCATCAAACCGTTGACCCTGGCCGTCGGCGCCGCGTTTATCGGCTCGGTCGCACTGACCCAGATGGTGCACGCCAATACCGCGTTCCAGGTGAAGCCACTGATTTCCGGCTACATGCTCGCCGGCGCCGAAGGCAAGTGCGGCGAAGGCAAGTGCGCGGTTTCCAAGGCGGACGCGAACAAGGACGGCAAGGTCTCGATGGATGAGGCCAAGGCAGCCGGCTGGAACGAAGCGCAGTTCAACGCGATGGACACCAACAAGGATGGTTTCCTGAGCGCGGACGAAATGGCCGCCGGTCACAAGATGCACAAGAGCGGTGCAGAAGGTTCCTGCAGCGCGGACAAGATGAAGGGCAAGGAAGGTCACTGCTCGGCCGACAAGAAAGGCAAGGAAGGTTCCTGTAGCGCCGACAAGAAAGGCAAGGAAGGTTCCTGTAGCGCCGACAAGAAAGGCAAGGAAGGTTCCTGTAGCGCCGACAAGAAAGGCAAGGAAGGTT
>JANXVS010000333.1 GCA_025351555.1 Pseudomonadota bacterium
CCCCGCTGCTGTCGGCATGACGCCAAACACGGGCACGGTGATGCGCTGAAACATGAACGAGCTACCCCAGATCATGCCGAGCAGGATAAGTTGGGCGAGGATTTGGAAATTCATGAAGTCACCGAGACGCACCATGGATGCGTCGCTTTTTTGAATGGCAAGCATAGTAACGCTGGCGCTGGCCGCAAAAAATCGCTATTTTCTCGCCTCTACTGTGAGCGCAATTCACAGTCGCGTTGCAGCAGAAGCGCGTAGCCATGCGCGATTTGAAGGCCCCCTTAAGTTAAGGGGGCGATCCAAGCCTCGCACAGCGGGGCTTGGATGGGGTTGTGGAAGTGCGGCGCGCAACCGAAGTCGAAACATGAACATTTTTGGAAACTTTCCTAAATGAATCCTTGGCACCGCCTGCCGCCGCTACGCTCGCTGCGCGTGCTCGAAGCCGCGGTGCGCCACGAGAACTATACGCGCGCGGCCGACGAGCTGGCACTGACCCACAGCGCGGTGAGCCATCAAATCCACGCACTCGAGGCAGCGCTCGGCGTGCGCTTGCTGCAACGCGAGGGCCGGCGCATGCGTCCGACCGAATCCGGGCGCCAGCTTGCGCTGGATGTGCGCGCGACGCTGGATACGCTCAACGCGGCGGTAGAGCGCGTGCGCGGCGGCGACGCCGGCAACGTGGTAACGGTCAGCACGCTGCCGTCGTTTGCCGCGGCCTGGTTGGTCACCCGCCTCGGCAGCTTTCTCGAAGGCTATCCGCAGGTCGAACTGCGCTTGCAGAGCAGCACGGCACTCGCCGATTTCCGCAACGATGGCGTCGATCTCGCAATCCGCTTCGGCACCGGCGACTATGATGGACTCGTCAGCGAGAAGATGTTCGACGACGAATATTTCCCGACCCTGAGCCCTAAGCTCGCGCGCAAACTGCGCATCCGCAATCCGGCCGATCTCGCGCGCGCACCGCTGCTGCGCATCCGCAACCAGCCGTGGGCGCCGTGGTTCGAAGCCGCTGGCGTGGATTTGCCGGAACCGCGGCGCGGACCCGTTTTCGATGACTCCGAACTCACCCTGCAAGCCGCCGTGCAGGGCCAGGGCGTGGTACTCGCCCGCGGCTCGCTGGCTGCGGCGAAATTGCAGAACGGTACGCTGGTCGCGCCGTTCAAGCAGCGCCTGCCGTCGTTGCGCACCTGCCATCTGGTCTATCCGCGCCAGCATCTGGACAAGCCCGCCGTGCGCCTGTTCCGCGACTGGCTGTTCGACGAGCTGCGCGCTTCGCCGCCCACGTTCTGCAAGACCTCAAAATGATGCGCGACGACGGTGTTCCGCGCAGCACGCATGTTGCACGCAAACGTTTCGGCCAGCATTTCCTGCACGATCAGGGAATACTTCGGCGCATTGTGGAATCGGTCGCGCCGCAACTTGATGATCGACTGATCGAGATCGGCCCCGGTGAAGGTGCACTCACCCTGCCGCTGCTGCGCGCAGCTGGAAAACTCACCGCCATCGAACTGGATCGCGATCTGATCGAACCTCTGCGCGCAAAAGCGCAGGCAATCGGCGATCTGTCCGTCATCAGCGCCGACGTGCTGAGCGTGGATTTCAGCGGCCTCTCCAGGCCATCCATGGCCTCCGAGGCACTTGGGCTCCTGCCCGGCGCGCTTGGGATCCTGTCCGGCGACACACGCCTGCGCATCGTGGGCAACCTGCCTTACAACATTTCCACTCCTATACTTTTTCATTGCCTGGATCACGCCGCCGCGATCCGCGACATGCACTTCATGCTGCAGAAGGAAGTCGTCGAGCGCATGGGCGCACCGCCGGGCAGCAAGGTGTACGGGCGACTCAGCGTGATGCTGCAATTGCGCTGTACAGTGCAGCCTCTGTTCGGCGTGCCACCCAATGCGTTCCGGCCGCCGCCCAAGGTTCATTCGGCGGTCGTGCGGCTGACGCCATTGCCTGTGCATTTGTTGCCACAGGTGGATTTCGCCCTGATCGAACGCGTCGTGCGTGCGGCCTTCGGCCAGCGCCGCAAGACCTTGAGCAACGCCTTGTCCGGCGTCCTCAGCGCCGCGCAGATCGACGCCGCCGGCATCGATCCGCGCGCACGCGCCGAGCAACTGGCGCCGTCGGCCTTCGTTGCACTGGCAGAGCAGTTGGCGAACGTCTGATCGTGATGCTTGCCGTACTGCCCCGCGTGGCCGAGAATCCGGATATGGTCGACAAGAAAATCTACGATATCGCCGTGACCGTGCAGACGCGCTTTCTCAACGAACAGTCCGCGCCGGACGACAACCGTTACGTGTTCGCCTATAGCATCCGCATCGCCAACGCCGGCAGCGTGCCGGCGCGCCTGCTGACGCGGCACTGGATCATCACCGATGCCAACGGCAAGGTGCAGGAGGTGCGCGGTGACGGCGTGGTCGGCGAGCAGCCGTGGCTGCGGCCCGGCGACGATTTCCACTACACTTCGGGCGCCGTACTAGAAACTTCAGTGGGCACCATGCGTGGCAGTTACCAGATGCAGGCGGACGATGGCCGCCGCTTCGACGCGACGATTCCGCAATTTATCTTGTCGATACCGCGGACGGTGCACTGATGGCGCCGCTCTAGTGGCTAAGTACGCCATCGGCGATATCCAAGGTTGCCACGATGAACTTTGCCGCCTTCTGGAAAAACTGAATTTCGATAGCGCTCGCGACACGCTGTGGTTCTGTGGCGACCTGGTCAATCGCGGCGGCCAATCGCTGGCGGTGTTGCGATTGGTGCAGTCGCTCGGCGAGCGCGCCATCTGCGTGCTTGGCAATCACGATCTGTCCTTGCTCGCGATTGCCGAGCGCAGCGAAGCCGATCAGGCCAAGGTCAATCCGGAATTGCGCGAAGTGCTGTTCGCGTCGGATCGCACTATCCTGCTCGACTGGCTGCGCACGCGGCCGCTGCTGCACATTGATCGTGATCTGAAGTTCATGCTCGTGCACGCCGGGCTTAGCCCCCGCTGGACCGTCGAGCGCGCCGAGCACGCCGCACGTGAAGTCGAACAGCGCTTGCGGGGCGAAAGCTCGCATCGTCTGCTCAAGGCGATGTTCGGCAACAAACCCGATCAATGGACGCCACGCCTGCAGGGCATCGACCGCCTGCGCGCGACAATCAACGTGCTCACGCGCATGCGCTATTGCGACGTGCGCGGCCGCATCGCTTATGGCGAGAAAGGCGCGCCGGGCACACAAAAACCCGGGCTGTATCCCTGGTACGAAGTGCCGGGCATGAACCAGCGCGATATCCGCGTCGTCTGTGGGCACTGGTCGACGCTGGGCCGCTTCCAGGGCATGGGCGTGTATGCGATCGATGGCGGTTGCGTCTGGGGCGGCGAGCTGATTGCGCTGCGCCTGGATGGTGACGAGCCGCAATTCATCAGCATCAAGTCAACGCGACCGCGGCCGGGCGGCAATTTCATTGAGTGAGCGACGCGTCGCCAAACGCTTCAGGCTTTTTCGTAATCCACAAAGTCAAATGTGTACTCGTGCCGAGTGTCGGCCGAGTGATGCTCGCGTGCAAGCTCGCGCCATGCGCTCGCGTCGAAGCGCGGAAAAAACGCATCGGCATTCTCGGCCGCAGTATCAACCCAAGTCAGATGCAGCCGTGTCGCGCGCGGCAGTGCGAGCGCGTAGACCTCACCGCCGCCAATCACGCACAATTCGTTCTCGCCTGCTGCAGTGATCGCGGCATCGAGCGAGGCAACAACTTCTTGCCCGGCAAACGGCGCCGCGCCGCCGCGCGTGAGTACCAGATTGCGCCGGCCCGGCAAGGCGCGGCCGATGGCGAGCGCCGTCTTGCGACCCATCAGCACCGGCTTGCCCAACGTGAGCTGCTTGAAGCGTTTCAAGTCATCTGGCAAACGCCATGGCATCGCGCCACCGCGACCGATGGCGTAGTTGCGGTCCAGGGCGGCGACAAGACTGAGCATGCTCACACCGCAATCGGCGCCTTGATCGCCGAATGCGACTGGTAGCGCTCGATAACGATATCCTCGTAGCGAAAATCGAAGATCGAACGCACATCCGGATTGAGCTTCAGGCGCGGCAGCAGCAATGGCTCGCGTGCTAGCTGGATGCGCGCCTGATCCAGATGATTTTTATACAAATGCGCATCGCCGAGCGTATGTACGAAATCGCCCGGTTGCAGGCCGCAGACCTGCGCAACCATATGCGTGAGCAGCGCGTAACTGGCGATATTGAACGGCACGCCGAGAAAAAAATCGCCGGAGCGCTGGTAAAGCTGGCACGAAAGCCGCCCATTGGCGACATGGAACTGGAACAGGGCATGGCACGGCTGCAGCGCCATCTGCGGCAACTCGGCCACGTTCCAGGCACTGACGACGAGGCGGCGCGAATCCGGATTGCGCCGAATCTCGTCGATCACCCAGGAAATCTGGTCGATAACACCACCTTCTCCCGGCCACGCGCGCCATTGCTTGCCGTAAACTGGCCCCAGCTCGCCGTTCGCATCGGCCCACTCGTCCCAGATGCCGACGCCGTGTTCTTTGAGGTAACCAATGTTCGTCTCACCACGCAGGAACCAGAGCAATTCGTACACGATCGACTTGGTGTGCAATTTCTTCGTCGTGACCAGCGGAAAACCCTGCGCAAGATCGAAGCGCATCTGCCGGCCGAACACCGACAGCGTACCCGTGCCGGTGCGGTCAGATTTATCGACACCGTGATCGAGAACGTCGCGCAGCAAGTCGAGGTATTGGCGCATTCTCTACTCCCTCCCCTTCAAGGGGAGGGCTGGGGTGGGGATGGTGTTAAGCGTCGGCGCATGTCGAGATAGAACCAGCAACACAATGCCGGTAACAATCAGCGGAATCGAAAGTATCTGTCCCATCGTCAGCCAATCAAACGCGATGAAGCCGAGTTGCATATCCGGCTCGCGCACGAATTCCACGCCGAAGCGGAAGCTGCCGTACAGCAGCGCGAACACGCCGGACACGGCGTAGCGCGGACGCGGCTTGCGCGAATAGATCCATAGCACCGCGAACAGGACGATGCCCTCCAGGGTGAATTCGTAAAGTTGCGATGGGTGTCGCGCTTCGTTACCGAGCTGTCCGGCCAGATACATCTGGTACAACTCATCACGTGACTTGCCCAAACTCTCCAATGCGCGCGGAAAGATCACGCCCAAGGAAAGATTGGTATGCCTTCCCCACAACTCGCCGCCGACGAAATTGCCGAAGCGACCCAGACCCAGGCCAATCGGCACCAGTGGCGAGATGAAATCCATCGTGTCGAAAAAGTGGATTTTGCGGCGTCGCGACCACCACCATTCCGCCACGAGCACGCCCAGCAGGCCACCGTGGAATGACATGCCGCCTTCCCAGACGCGGAACAGCGCCAGTGGTTCGTGCACCATCCAGTCGAGCGGCGTGTAGAACAGCATATAGCCGATGCGCCCGCCAATGATTACACCCATCATTCCATAGAACAGCAGATCGGAAAATGCTTCCGCACTGACCGGCAGCCGTCCCTGCCTGCGCCGCGACTCGCCGAGCCACCAGGCGCCGAGAAAGCCGAGCAGATACATGATGCCGTACCAGTGCACGCCGAGTGGGCCGATGGAAAACGCAATGGGATTGATATTGTGGAAATAGGGCATTGCGAAATTTCAGTTCCGAAGCATCTGCAAAGCGCGCAGTTTAACGGATTCGTCGGCGAGTCTGTGCGGGGCCCGTTTTAGTCCCCGGCCATTCGTCCCGGAATCCGGTTGCGCACTCAATCGGCGAGCGCGATACTTCTACTGCTCGCCTTTTGGGGGATGTCGATGTACGCGATATGCCGGCTCCGTCTGCACGATCAGCCACGAGAGATGGCGAGCGGCCTGCACCGCCATGTCATTGCAGTTATCGCGCTCGCACTTTGCTCGATTGCGCCGATGGCATTGGCTGCCACCATCAGCGTCAATACCACCGCCGACGTCGTGGCAGTGGATGGCCAATGCTCGCTGCGTGAGGCTATCACCGCGGTAAACAAGCAAGCCGCTTCCGGCAACCTCACAGGCGAATGCGCCGCAGGCGACGGCAACAACGACACCGTCATCATCCCCACCGGTTCGCACATCTTGGCACTTGCAGGCATCGACGAGGATAACAACGCAACCGGCGATCTGGATATCCGCGCCAATATCACGCTCCAGGGCGCCGGCATGGGCGCGACGATCGTCGATGCGAACGGTATCGACCGCGTGATCCACATCCCCGTGGGCGCGCTCGCCGTGCATTTCAACGACCTCAGCCTGATTAACGGTCATGCCCCGGATAGTGCAACCAGCACGGGCGAGTCCGGTGGCGCGATTAGCATCCCGAATGGCGCCAACCTGTTTTTGACCAACGTGGAACTGAGCGGCAATCGCAGCGGCAATGGGGCGGGCGGCAGTTCCACCGCGTTCTCCGGCGGATCCGGTGGCGCCATCTTCACCAATGGTGGCACGCTGCTGTTGTCGAGTTGCTCCGTTCACGACAACAGCAGCGGCACCGGCGGCAGTGTGAGCGGCATGTTCGGATTCGCTGGAAGCGGCGGCAATGGCGGCGCGCTGGCGTCATCCGGTGCCAATGTGGGTATCGAGTTAACCGCGTTCGAACGCAACCAGACCGGCAATGGCGGAGGCGGTGGGATGATCGGAGGCTCTTCCGGATTTGGTGGCGCCGTGTACGCAAATGGTGGCAGCGTAACCGTGCTGCAAGCAGTGTTCGATAGCAACCACACGAGCGCGCAAGCGGATGGCGGCCCCGGCGCCGGCGGCGGCCTTTTCGTCTATAACGCCACCACCCGAATCACCCAGACCAGCATCACCCGAAATGCAGCGTTTGATGGCGGCGGCCTCGACAGCGGCGACAGTTCGCTGACCCTGAACAACCTCACGCTCAGCGGTAATTTCGCCGGACAGTTCGGCGGAGGTCTGTTCGTGTTTGGTGGTTCAGGCCAACTGGATTTCGTGACCCTGAGTGCGAACCAGGCATCCGGCGATTCCGGCGGCGCACGCATAGAAAACGGCAATAGCGGTGCGGCGACCGTATCCTTCCGCAACAGTATTGTTTCCGGCAATTCCGCTCCGTCGCTGCCGGACTGCAATGTCTTCGGCGGTAACACGCTTGTCAGTCAGGGCTACAATCTTGCCGGCAACGGCTGCCCGGCCAATGCCGTCGGCGATCTGGCCACAACCAACCCGCATCTGGGTCCGCTCGGCGACAACGGCGGCGTCGGCCTGACCCAGATGCCGGCACCCAGCGGGTTGGCGGTTGATGGCGGCAATTGTCTGGCCTCGAACACCAGTGCGGACGAACGCGGACATCAGCGCTTCATCGATGTGCCGCGCGCACCCGACGCCGCCGATGCCTGTGATATCGGCGCAGTCGAACTCGACGACGATATTTTCTGGGACGGATTCGGCCGGTAGTGCAAGTTCACGCCGGTAACACGCGGCAAATAAATCCCTTCAGATAGTCCGTCTCCGGAATTGCCGGATGCACCGGATGATCCGGCGCCTGCTGCAGTTGTGACAGCACCTGCACATTGCGATCCAGATGGCGCGCGCCCTGCTGCACGGCGTCGAGTAAGGCGGCGCGCGGCATGTGATACGAGCATGAGGCCGTAATGAGGATGCCATCCTTGGCGAGAATCTGCATCGCCATTTCGTTGATGCGGCGATAGGCCAGGCGGCCTTCGGCGAAATCTTTCTTGCGTTTGACGAAGGCGGGCGGGTCCAGGATCACCACGTCAAAATGTTCGCGCGCATCGCGCAGCGATTTCAGATGATCGAAGGCGTCAGCCTTGACAGCACCCACGCGATCGGCCAGCCCATTGCGCGCTGCGTTGTCTTCCACGGCCTCGATCGCACTGGCCGACGCGTCGACGCAAACGACTTCGCTCGCTCCGCCAGCGGCGGCACGCAGACCCCAGGCACCGAGATAACTGAAGACATCCAGTATGCGCTTGCCGCGCACGTAGGCGGCGAGCTGATCGCGATTGCTGCGCTGGTCATAGAACCAGCCGGTTTTCTGGCCACCGATCGGATCGATGCGGAATTCCAGGCCGCCCTCGCGCGCGATGACAGGCTTCGACAACTCGCCATAGCCGATATCCGCATAGTTCGGCAAGCCTTCCATCGTGCGCACGCTGGCATCGTTCTTCCATACGATTGCAGCGGGTTTGATCACCTTGACGATGGCCGCGGTGATATCGTCCTTCATGCGCTCCATGCCCGCCGTTGTGATCTGGCCGACAATCACGTCACCGTAGCGATCCAGAACCAATCCGGGCAAGCCATCGGCTTCACCGAACAGGAGACGGTAGTACGGTTCGGCGTACAGGCGTTCGCGCAGCGCGAGTGCGACATTTAATTTGTGCACGATAAGCGAGCGATCGAACGCATGCGCGATGCCACGCTGGACCAGGCGCGCGGCGATCAGCGATGCGGGATTGACGTAACCGATGCCGAGCGGCTTGTCGTGCGAATCGATGATGATGCAGGGTGCGCCCGGCTCGAAGGCGGTCAGTGGCGAACGCTTCACGTCGACCTCATTCGAGAACACCCACAGGTGCCCCGCGCGCAAACGCGCTTCCTCGCCGCGCTTGAGATACAGCGCGGGATAGGCGATTTCTGCAGTCATGTCGATCCCGGACTTGAGCGTAGCGGCCACGGTAGCCGACGCGACGCGCTGCGACAAGGCTTACACTCGTGCCAATCCATTTGGATATCCGCGGATATTGCCCATGCCCAATCGCCTCGCCGCCGAAACCAGCCCTTACCTGCGTCAGCACGCGGAAAATCCCGTCGACTGGTGGGCCTGGGGCGAACCGGCGCTCACCGCCGCACGTGAGCACAACAAGCCCATCCTGCTCTCGATCGGCTATTCGGCCTGCCACTGGTGCCATGTGATGGCACACGAAAGTTTCGAGGATGCCACTACCGCAGCGGTGATGAATGATTTGTATATCAATATAAAAGTGGATCGTGAGGAACGGCCGGACTTGGACAAGATCTACCAGCTCGCGCATCAGGCCCTTACCCAGCGCGGCGGCGGCTGGCCGCTGACCGTATTCCTGACGCCCGACGATCACCTGCCGTTCTACGCTGGTACTTATTTTCCGAAAGAGCCACGTTACGGCATGCCACCGTTTGTGCATGTGCTGCAACAGGTGCGCGCATTCTGGGATCAACGCCGCAGCGAAGTACGTTCGCAGAACGCGGCGCTCGCGGAGTTTCTTGCCGCCCACGGCAGCGGTGCGCCCGCGATCGAAACGATGACCGATGCGCCGATTCGAGCAGCGCTGGCGCAGAGCGAGCGCAGCTTCGATCCGATCCATGGCGGCCACGCTGGTGCGCCAAAATTTCCACATTGTACGGAAATGGAATTGCTGCTGGATATGAATTCGCCGGGAATGGTGGAGCTGACACTGCGACGCATGGCCGATGGCGGCATCCACGACCAGCTCGGCGGCGGCTTCTGCCGCTACAGCGTCGACGAACGCTGGGAGATTCCCCACTTCGAGAAAATGCTGTACGACAACGCGCAACTGCTGCCGCTGTATGCGAGATGCGCGGCAGAGTCCGACGCGCTGGTCGCTCACGAACTCATCGCGTGGCTGCTGCGTGAAATGACCGCATCGAGTGGCGGCTTTTACAGCGCGCTGGATGCCGATTCCGAACACGAGGAAGGCAAGTTCTACGTCTGGCAGCGCGATGAAGTTCACAGTTTGTTGACCGCCGAGGAATTCGTCGTCGTCGAGCTGCACTACGGTTTCGATCGGCCACCGAATTTCGAGCACACGGCGTGGAATCCGATTATCGCGATACCGCTCGATGCGGTCGCCGCATCTGTTGGCATTGCACTAGATCAAGCAATCGCGCGTCTCGCCCAAGCTCGCAAGAAACTATTTGCTGCGCGCAGCGTGCGCGTGCGGCCCGGACTCGACGACAAGATCCTGACATCGTGGAATGCGCTGATGATTGCAGGCCTCGCTCGCGCCTCACGCTGGCTGGATGCGTCGGCACTGATGGGTCTCGCCGAAAATGCGCTGGGCTTTTTATACAATGCAGCATGGCGTGACGGTCGCCTTTATGCGAGTGCTTCCGCCGACACGGCGAAGTTCCCTGCCTATCTGGACGACTATGCCTTCCTGCTCGATGCCCTGATCGAATCCCTGCAATGCCGCTGGAGCGAGCGCGACCTGGCCTGGGCGATCGCGCTTGCCGATGCGTTACTCGAACGCTTCGAGGATCGTGATCGTGGCGGCTTTTTCTTCACCACACACGATCACGAAACCTTGATCCAGCGGCCCAAACCGTGGGCCGATGAAGCCGTTCCTTCCGGCAACGGCATTGCCGCGCGCGCCTTGCTGCGCCTCGGCCATCTGCTCGGCGAAACACGCTATCTGGATGCTGCCGAACGCACTTTGCGTGCGGCATATTCCACAATACAGCAGATGCCGTTGGGGTGCACGAGCCTGCTGCGGGCGCTGAATGATTTTCTGCATCCGCGCACGCATGTGGTGATTCGCGCTGCCGATGGCACCGAGGCGGCGTCATGGAAGGATGCACTGCGTGACGTCGCAGAGGACGTAGCGGATGTTTATCTGATTCCGCCCGATGTCGGCGTCCTGCCAGGTATTCTCGCTGCACAGACGCATCGTGCGGGCGGAATCGCCTTCGTGTGTCGAGGGACGAATTGCCTGCCGCCGATCGGCGAACCGGATAAGCTGACGCTGAGCTAGTGCGGCAGCGGGCAAATCTTCACTTCAGTCCCGCGACGCGTTTGAACATCGCAACGAGTTCCGCCTGCTCGGCCGGTGCGGCGCGCAGTGAGTGTCGCGCGCGCTTGATCCAGCCGGGGCCGCGCGATGCCAGATCGTCCCACGCCCCCTTGAGCGCACGCGGAGCACGTGCGAGATGCCATTCGATAAGCGCGAGTGCTTGCAGGATATCCTTGCCGTACTTGCGATTTTTCGCCCCGCGTTCGTAGGCTACCAACAACTTGTGCAAGCCATAGCGAGCGGGATTGGGCAGATTCAGGACCACCGCGTCCTCTCGATCCAGAAGTACCGCCTGACCGGATTCCTCCATCAGGTATTCCATGAACTTCAATGGCTCCAGCGCAATGCCAAGATCGGGCGCACCGACCGGCTGATCGCTGCGCCGCTTTGCGGTCAGAAAGTCGATACGCAGGCCCGGTTCGCGCTGGCTGGCATATTGGGTGGCCAATCCCTTTGCGCCGCCAAGCGCAGGCAGAAATCCCAGCTCCAGCGAATGCAAAGCATCGTCCGTATCGACTTTCAGATTTGCAGGCAGAGCTACATCGACATTCCCACCGGGACCGTGGTGCGCAAAATCCAGATCCAGCGTGCGCGTTCCGTCACCCCAGGCCACTCCAAGCTGATTGCCAAGCGCGAGGAAGGCGTGCGTGCCGACGAGCAGACCGCCG